>JAEUTS010000291.1 GCA_016787005.1 Bacteroidia bacterium | reverse complement strand
TATAATGGGTTAGCATAAAATTGGGTGAACTCCGGATCCTGCGCAAATGCCTTTTCACCAAATACCAGTGAAAGCAATAGGACCATTGAAAATGTAATTCGTTTTAACATGAGAAACAGAGTTTTGTTATTGTATTAAATTTAACGCTGATCGGTCAGGCATTGTTACAAAACTTCCCCTCTTTAGTTCCTAATTATTGTCACCGGATGCAATAAACTAAAAATAACTAAGTTATCAACACAGACTAAACAAACTAAGAACTAACCAATGGTAATTACAAATATAATAAAATAATTTTGAAGTCTTACATACAACCAATAAATAAATAATTGTCTTATTATTAGATTGTTACGCATATTAATAGACAGAAAGTCTTAAAATACCAAACCCATACAAAGAATTGGAAGCCAAAACAAAGTTAGATATTAATAAAATTAGTTAAATATCTGTAAATGAGATAAATAAACTACTATTTATAGGTGCAAATAAAATTTATTGGGAAAAATATCATTGAGTTCTGAAAAAGTATAAAATATACACATGAATTAAGATTTTAGCAGCTATATTCGTAATTATTAGGTTTATTGGTCAAAAAATGAGATTATCATTCGTTTTTGTGTTTTTTTTGAGCTATGCTACTGCCTTTTCAGGTAATACTGCTTCTGATGAGCGAAAAATTGTTTGGGAACCTATTCAAGTGAATAAGTTCTCGGAAAATGAGAGCAAACGCTTCCTCTCATTTAGAGGTGCTGCATACAGTTCAAACCGTTTACCCGAATATTTTGAACGCATTAAGTTACCGGCCGGCACAACCGATGTTAAGGCAGATTTATCAAACACAGTTTATGTGGAATTGAGTTCTGAAGAAGTGGAACTGGTATCAATCAGCAACAACGAAGTTATACCAAATGCAGCAATTGCTTACGACAGGAAAGAACCATATGCACTGATACACTTTATCCCTATTCGTAAAAATCAATCAACCGGTAAATATGAAAAACTGGTGTCGTTTAACCTGCATTTAAGCACAGGTTCGAACAATAGCACTTCAAAATTATTTTCAGCGGGGCAAAAAATGTTTGCTTCAAACTCGGTACTTGCAACCGGCAAATGGTTCAGAATAGGACTTACACGTGACGGGGTTTATAAATTAACGTATGCTTTTTTGAAGAATGCAGGACTGGATGTGAACAATATTGATCCGCGTAATATCCGTATCTACGGAAACGGTGGCGGTCAATTGCCCTTTGCTAATGCTGCTTACAGAAAAGATGATCTTGCAGAGAACGCGATTGCGGTAACAGGTGAAGGTGATGGAAAACTTGACTCTGCAGACTACATTTTGTTTTACGGACAGGGTCCCAACAGGTGGAAATACAAACCCGGCTTCTGTCCGCCCTTTCAGCATAATAAAAATTTATATTCTGATACAACATATTACTTTATTACCGCTGATCTTGGAAACGGCAAACGTATAGCCCAACAGTCCTCACTATCATCTTCAACTGACAATGTCATATCCTTTGATGATTATGCTTTTACAGAAGATGACGCTACTAACCTGATTAAATCAGGACGTGAGTGGTACGGTTTTAATTTTGATATCCTTACAACATTTAATGTCGCTTACAACTTTCCCAATATCGATGCTTCAGCACCAGCCTTTGTAAAAGCTGACCTGATAAGCCGCTGCAGCAACAACAGCACATATCTTGTAACCTGCGGTTCTGCTTCACAAACCCTTACAGCTCCTTCAGTACCCGTGAGTCTTTACTATGGCGACTATGCCGCAGCCGGAAACACTTGCCTCAGTGTCAACAGCCCCACTTCCCTGCTAAATGTTTCTGTAACTAAACAAACATCTGATGCCATAGGATGGATGAATTACATTGAAGTGAATGTCCGAAGAATGCTAAGCATGACGGGTGATCAAATGCAGTTCCGTGATTCAAAATCGGTTGGTTCCGGGAAAACAGCTCAATTCAATTTATCGAGTTTTGATAATTTGCAGATATGGGAAGTCACCGACCCGACCAATGTTAAACTTCAGTCTGCTGCAAACAGCGGAGGTGTTTTTCAATTTACTCTGGCTTCCGATTCTTTGCGCGAATTCATTGCCTTTAATGGAAATAGTTTTTACACGCCAACGTTCGTTGGTGCGGTACCTAACCAGGATTTGCATAGCCTGCCTCAATCCGATCTGGTTATTGTCGCACACCCCCTGTTTTTTAATGAAGCCCTTGCACTTGCCGATCACCATCGCACAAACGATAACCTGAGTGTTGCAGTTGTAACTCCCCAGCAGATATACAACGAATTTTCTTCGGGCGCCCAGGATGTATCAGCCATACGTGATTTTATGAAAATGTTCTACGACAGGTCAACCGGCTATACCGACCTTCCTAAATATTTATTGCTTTTCGGCGACGGATCTTATGATAATAAACATCGCCTCTCAAATAATTCCAACTTTATTCCGACCTATCAATCGGACAACTCACATGACCCGACCGGCTCATATGTTTCCGACGATTTTTACGGTTTGCTTGACAATAACGAAGGTACCTGGTCTGAAACTTCTACAGATCTTATTGATATTGGAGTTGGCCGTCTTCCTGCGAAAAGTGTACAGGAAGCCCGGGATATGCTCAATAAAATTATTTTGTATTCAAGCAAAGCGCCTGCAATAGCCGGCCAGGGAGCAGCCTGCAATAACGCAGAAAACACTTCTCCTTATGGCGACTGGCGCAATATGATCTGCTTTATAGGCGACGACGAGGACAATGATACACACGTAAGCCAGGCTGACCAGATGGCTACGGTTGTCAATACCAATTACAAAAACTACAACATTGACAAAGTTTATTTTGATGCCACAACACAACAGGCCACCCCGGGCGGAAACCGCTACCCGGATGCAACTGATGCTATCAACAAACGCGTATCAAAAGGGGCTCTCATTATTAACTACACCGGCCATGGAGGAGAAATTGGTTTATCACATGAAAGGGTAGTTGAAATAAGCACTATTGAAAACTGGGAAAACCTTTATCGCTTGCCATTGTTTGTTACAGCCACCTGCGAGTTCAGCCGCTTTGACAATCCGGCCTTGACGTCTGCCGGCGAAATTATTTTACTTAATCCAAAAGGCGGGGGAATAGGGTTATTAACCACAGTACGATTGGTTTATTCATCACCTAACTTCACCCTGAATATGAATTTTTATGCTCACGCTTTTGACACCTTGCCGGATGGACAAAAAGCCAGGCTCGGCGATCTGTTCCGACTAACAAAAGTTGCAAGCGGCCCCAATGTAAATAACCGCAATTTTACATTGCTTGGAGATCCTGCTCTTCGTTTGTCTTATCCTAAATATGATGTAACTACTGACAGTATAAACGGCAAAAAATTAGTAGCTGCGGTTGATACACTAAAAGCTTTAAGCACATTTACTGTACACGGGCATCTTACCGACAAATACGGTGATACATTGAATTCATTTAACGGGGTCATTTATCCCACAGTATATGATAAACCCGTCAACATAACTACTTTATCAAATGATGGAACGGCGGCAAGTCCTCCATTTACATTTAAACTGCAAAAAAACATACTGTATAAAGGTAAAGTAAGTGTTACTAAAGGACTGTTCAGTTTTACATTTATTGTTCCCAAAGATATTGCTTACCAATATGGCATTGGCCGCATAAGCTATTATGCCGAAAACGGAGTTGACGACGCGAACGGTTATTGTGAAAAGTTTTATATCGGCGGCTCATCGCTGACTGCTGCTGCTGACGCTGCCGGACCAGATGTAAAGTTATTTATGAACGATACGAAATTTGTTTTTGGTGGCACCACAAATGAGAACCCGTTACTCTATGCAATTGTAAAAGACACAAGTGGAATTAATACCGTTGGGAATGGTATTGGGCACGACCTCGTTGCAACACTTGACGGAAACAACGAAAAGATTGCTGTACTCAACGATTATTACCAAAGCGATCTGAACAGCTATAAAAGCGGAATTATTCGCTACCCTTATCGCAACCTCAGCGAAGGAAAACATACACTCGCACTTAAAGTATGGGACATACACAACAATTCAACTATGGTGAATACAGAGTTTGTTGTTGCTGAAACCGCGAAACTTGCCCTTAAACACGTACTTAATTTCCCAAACCCTTTTACAACGAAAACATCGTTTTACTTTGAGCACAACAGGTGCTGCGAACAATTGGATGTACAAATCCAAATATTTACCATTACCGGTAAAGTTGTGAAAAGTATCAATACAAGGGTTACTACTGAAGGTTTTCGCTCTGATGCGATTGTTTGGGACGGAAAAGATGATTTTGGTGACAATATAGGCAGGGGTGTTTACGTTTATCGCATGAAGATCCGATCCGATGATGGCAGTGTAGCCGACAAGTATGAAAAACTGGTAATCTTAAATTAATTTTTTACATTAGTGGTCCTGAAAAATGAGTATATCCATTAAATATTCTTCTTTTACATTATCGGTTTTTTTAACTGTTGGAAGTGTTGTAACCG
>JAEUTS010000418.1 GCA_016787005.1 Bacteroidia bacterium | reverse complement strand
GGAACTCCATCCTTGTCGGCATCAAGCGGGCAACCATCTGAATCAACTTTAACTCCTTTATCTGTTCCCGCACATCTATCCCGGTTGTCTTTTACACCATCTCCATCACTATCAACATCATCAATTTTTCCAAAGTCGACATTTTCGTACCGCTTGGGATCAGCTGTTCTTTCACCGTGACCGAAAATATAACTCAGACCAACACGGGTATAGAAATAGGAATCATTCCCGCTCCCCGCTTTAATATTATCTATATGATCGGAAAATGTGAGGAAGTAGGTTCCTCCAAGACTGGCTTCGAAGTTGTCAAGTATTTTAAAGTTAAAACCAAATGTTAAAGGGACGATCAACGTACTGCGTGTGTAATTTGTGGTGCTATCTTTCAGTTGTGTTTCATAAGTGTAATCCCGCTGCAATGTTTTTGCAACGGGAATATTTACAGCTGACTCCGTTTTATCGCGAATACTTCCATCTGACCAATAATTATATTTCACGCCATTCTTATCGTACAGGTCACCATGTGGATCAAATGACAGGTAACCAATTCCGGCAGCAACATAAGGCGTTAGGTTTGAACTCTCGAAGATCCTGTCGGTATGGAGAACCAGGCTAAGGTCGCCCTGCATTATTTTCGACTCGAAATTATTGTTGCTCGTTTTTGAACGTTCACTTTGAGCCAGTTTACCGAATGCGCCTGTGAACGAAACACCAAGCAGCTTTCCAAAGCGCTGTTCAATTGAAATGTTATAACCCGCCCTGATCCTGCTATAGGAACTAAGGTCACTGTTATTACCAATATCGCCGTTAAAGATAAGGACACCAACACCTCCTGTTAATATTGGAAGTTTGCCAAATGTAGCAGGAACGACTTGTGAATACCCGACACTACAGATAAAAACCAGTACTAATGCGATCCCGGATTTTTTTCCTGACATGTTTTAAAAATTCGCGTTAAAAAAACCTTCACACAATTTCATTAAATTAAATATATCTTATATTCTAGCAAACAGACGATTCAACAAGAGTTGAAACAAATTCATACAAAACTATTTTAAAATGGAGGTTAGGAAACCGATATGGTTTCTAACTTACAAACACGAGGGTGTTAATAATGGAAGAGGATATATTCTAAAAAATATGTCCAAAAAAACAATTGGATCTGGACGACTAATCAATACTGCTTTTGTCAGTATTTAAAAATTGGGTTTCAACAGGTATTGCGCATAAAAGTCAACAATTACTTTCACCGCCTCATCAGCTGAATCAACCACTTTAAACAGATCCAGATCTTCGGGGCTGATATTATGTTCTTCCAGGAGCATGGTGGTTTTTATCCACTCCAACAATCCCGTCCAGTATTTTTTTCCGGCAAGCACGATCGGGAAGTGAGCTATTTTAGTGGTTTGTATTAATGTCAGAGCTTCGAACAGTTCATCGAGTGTGCCAAAGCCTCCGGGCAATGCGATAAAGCCTTGTGAATACATAAGGAATATCGTTTTACGTACGAAAAAATAATCGAAGTCAATTATTTTATCTTTATCAATAAAAGGATTGGAGGACTGTTCAAAAGGCAAAACAATATTTAAGCCTACTGATTTCCCACCCCCGGCCTTTGCACCCCGATTAGCAGCTTCCATAATTCCGGGCCCCCCGCCGGTTATTACACCATATCCTTCGCGGGTTAGTTTAAAAGCGATCTCTTCGGCCAGTTTGTAATATTCGCTTTCAGGCTTGGTACGTGCCGATCCGAATACCGAAACACAGGGACCGATCTTTCCCATCTTCTCAAAGCCATTTACAAACTCAGACATTATTTTAAATATTTTCCAGGAGTCGGTAGCTTTAACTTCCTGCCAGGTTTTGTCGGCAAACGCTTTACGGATCTTTTCTTCGTTTTGATTTGTGTTCATGGTATAATCTATTTTATATCAAACTTGTTAATTCAGGAAACCATTACAAATTCCTTTTTCAGGTATTGTGCTGTGTAACTCTGCTTATTCTTTATCACTTGTTCAGGAGCTCCTTCACATATAATTGTTCCTCCCCCACTCCCACCTTCCGGACCAAGATCAATAATGTGATCTGCAACTTTAATAATGTCCATATTGTGTTCGATCACTAAAACTGTATTTCCATGGTCCACTAATTTATTCAGTACTTCCAGCAATATACGAATATCCTCAAAATGAAGTCCTGTAGTAGGCTCATCAAGAATATAGAATGTTTTTCCGGTATCTCTTTTAGATAACTCTGTTGCCAATTTAACACGCTGTGCCTCACCACCGGAAAGTGTTGTACTTTGCTGGCCAAGGGTTATATATCCAAGACCGACATCTTTGAGTGTCCTTATTTTCTGAATAATGGAAGGAATATTTTCGAAAAATTCTACGGCCTGATCAATGGTCATATTCAGCACGTCGCTTATGGATTTCCCTTTGTAACGAATCTCTATTGTTTCGCGGTTATAACGCTTGCCGTTACAAGTCTCGCAATTTACATATACATCCGGTAAAAAATTCATTTCAATTGTCCGTAAACCCGCACCCTGGCATGTTTCACAACGACCACCTTTTACATTAAATGAAAATCGGCCCGGCTTATATCCACGAATTTTCGCCTCCTGTGTTTCAGCAAACAGGTTGCGTATATCCGAAAACACAGAAGTGTATGTAGCCGGATTTGAACGTGGTGTACGCCCAATTGGGGATTGATCGATATCAATTACTTTATCAAGATGCTCCAAACCTTTTATATTCTTATATGGCAGCACCTTCCTGTTTGAGCGATAGAAATGGTTGTTCAACAGGGGAAATAATGTTTCATTAATGAGAGATGATTTCCCGCTACCGGACACCCCCGTAACACAAATAAATTTCCCAAGAGGTAGTTCGATGGTTACATTTTTTAAATTGTGCCCGACGGCACCCTGAAGCAGAAGAGATTTTCCGGAGCCGGGCCTGCGCGACAAGGGTATAGGAATGATTTTTCGATCTGTAATATATTCGGAAGTGAGTGTATTGTATTTCAGCAACTCTGCGGGCGTACCCTCTGCCACGACGTGTCCGCCATGAATACCGGCCTTGGGACCCATATCGATAACATGATCGGCAGCAAGAATCATTTCCTTGTCGTGCTCAACTACTATAACTGAATTGCCAATATCACGCAAGTTTTTCAAAGCCTGTATCAACCGGTAATTGTCGCGCTGATGCAGCCCAATGCTGGGTTCATCCAGAATATACAATACACCAACAAGCTGTGAACCAATCTGTGTTGCCAAACGAATGCGTTGCGCCTCACCGCCTGATAAGCTGCGTGAAGTGCGATTTACAGAAAGATAATCCAGACCTACATCCAGCAAAAAAGAAAGCCGTGAACGTATCTCCTTAAGTATCTCATGAGCAATCTTCTTGTTTTTTTCACTGATACGGCCTTCAATATTGACAAACCACTTTTGCAATTCCGAAATACTCATCCCAGATAGCTCAGCAATATTCTTATCGGCTACCTTAAAATAAAGTGCTTCTTTCTTTAGCCGCGCTCCATTACATTTCGGACAAGCTATAATATCCATAAAGCCTTGCAACCATTTCTCCATGGAAGGCGAAAGCTGTTCGTCTTCTTGCTGCCGGGCAAGAAAGTTAACAATACCTTCAAAATTAAGCGAGTAGCTTGTAGAGTTCCCTTCCGAATAAATTTTCACTTTAAAAACCTCCTCAGAACCAAATAGAATAATGTTGAATGCATCCTCCGAAATATCCTCAACCGGTGTATCAAGTGTAAAACCATACTTATCACCAATGGCTTCTAACTGACGGAATATCCAGCTGCTTTTATAAGCTCCAACAGGAAGTATCGCTCCTTTTCTAATGCTCAGTTTCTTGTCCGGAATTATCTTATTCAGATCAATTTGCGATATAACACCAAGACCGTTGCACTTTGGACAGGCCCCATAGGGCGAATTGAAAGAGAACAGATTAGGCTGAGGCTCATCATAGGACACACCCGATGTAGGACACATTAAAAACCGACTGAAATGTTGCGCCTCTCCGTACTCATGATTTATCTTATTAGCATCGTAAGGCAGTACCATAATTATTCCTTTACCATGCTTCATTGCCAATTGAACCGATTCAGATATCCTTTGGCGGCCATCGGGTTTTACCTCAATACGATCAATCACTATCTCAATATCATGAATCTTGTAGCGATCCAGCTGCATTCGTGCTGTCATTTCCTTTACTTCACCATCGACCCGCACACGTAAAAAACCCTGTTTGCGTATCTGTTCAAACAACTCCCTGTAATGACCCTTTCGTCCCTTAACAACAGGAGCTAAAACAAGTATTTTTTGCCCGACATATTTTTCTGAGATCAGATTAATGATCTGGTCATCGGAATATCGCACCATTCTTTCGCCGGTAACATAGGAATATGCGTCCGAAGTGCGCGCATACAATAATCGCAAAAAGTCATATATCTCAGTAATAGTACCAACGGTTGACCGGGGATTTTTATTTACAGTTTTTTGCTCGATTGAAATAACAGGACTTAACCCGGTTATCTTATCCACATCAGGACGTTCCATATTACCCAAAAACTGGCGGGCATAAGAAGCAAATGTTTCGATATACCTTCGCTGGCCCTCAGCATAAATGGTATCAAAAGCCAATGATGATTTTCCGCTACCGCTTAAACCGGTAATGACCACTAATTTATTGCGGGGTATGGTTACGTCAATATTTTTAAGATTGTGCACACGGGCGCCAATCACCTGCAGTACTTCACTTTCATTATCGGCTGGTATTTTAGAATCCATTGTCAGATGCAGGACCTTTTATTATTGAATCAGGAATAGGATCAGCTTTCGAAAATATTTTTGT
>JAEUTS010000287.1 GCA_016787005.1 Bacteroidia bacterium | reverse complement strand
TGATTGTATTTCTGATCAGGAAAGAGACTCCCTGCTGAAAATAGCAAGCCAAAATGCTATTCGGTTATCGCTAAATTCCCGTTCAGTTAACTCGAAAACTGCAAATGTAACTTTTGACTGGCCATTGCAAAAAGATATTAGCCTTGCCGATCCCGGCTATTATGCCATCTCCAATTACGTTGATCAGAATACAGCTTCTTCTCAGGTAAAAGACTATAATTGTGGGGCTATTACTTATGATGGTCACAAAGGGACTGATATTGTATTATGGCCCTTTAACTATGATAAAATGAATGGTAACCTTGTAAAGGTTGTAGCCGCTGAAGCAGGAACTATTACATATTGGCACGATGGGGAATTTGACCTGAATTGTGCATCGAATTCAAACCCGGCTAATGCTATTATTATACAACATGTAGATGGATCTGTTGCACTATACTGGCACATGAAGAAAAACTCTTTGACTGCAAAGGGAGTGGGATCCGCTGTTTCTAAGGGCGAATTTCTGGGGGTTGTAGGAAGTTCGGGCAATTCTACTGATCCTCACCTGCATTTTGAGGTTTACACCACAGCATCAAAAACAAATCTCATTGACCCTTTCTCTGGTACTTGCAATTTACTCAACGGCACTTCATCGTGGTGGACGAGCCAGTTGCCCTATTATGATGCAAAACTGGATAAGATAATGACCGGAAGTGCTCTTCCGGTTGTTAAATGGGGCTGTCCCGCAAACGGTTCAGTTTCCTATGAAAAGAAAACATTTTCACCGGGAGAGATCGTTTATCTTTCCGCTTTTTATCATCTTGAAAGATCAGCGGATAATACGGCTTTTAAGATATACAGGCCCGATGGGTCGGTTTGGAAAACATGGTCACGCACATCAACCTCCGATTATAATTATCCCACTTATTGGTGTTGGAATTATACTTTACCCACCAATGCGCCAATGGGCAAATGGAAATTTGAAGCGATTTATAAGACCCAGACTGTAACAACTGATTTTTATGTTGGAACGACTGGCGCAATTGGTGAAAATATTCAGGCCGCCACATTTCATATTTATACAGACCCTGCTGGCAGAGAATTAACAATAATAGCCGGTGATGGCGTGAAAAAAAAATGCGGAATATCTGTAATCGATCTTTTTGGGAGACAGGTTTATTCGGAGAATTGGGATATTACAAATTCAACAATAAAGATCATTACTCTTCCTTCCGATATGGCATTCGGTATATACACGGTTGTTGTTAATAATATAGATGGGGAAACCCAGACTATGAAAAAAATCGTGAAGTTAAATGAGTGACCAAATTGGCAGGTTCGGCCAATAATTTTCTGCCATTTCATTTTTTAATTCAAATCTTTTTTACCTTTAACCTATGGAAACACTTATATCAACAATCAAAAATCAGCAGAAAACTATGACCAAGGTTCATAATTTCAGTGCCGGTCCCGGTATATTACCGCAGGAAGTTTTACAACAAGCTGCAGAAGCCTGTATCAATTTTGATAATCTAAATCTTTCATTGTTAGAGATATCTCATCGAAGCAAAAACTACGAGGCGGTGATGGAAGAATCAATGGCGCTTGTTAAAGAATTGCTATACCTTGATGATAGTTATAAGGTAATGTTTTTAGGCGGTGGAGCCAGCCTCCAGTTTGCGATGGTTCCGTATAATTTATTGCGCGATGGCGGAACAGCGGGATATGTAAACACCGGCGTTTGGGCCACCAAAGCCATCAAGGAATCAAAACTAATTGGCAATACACAGGTTGTCGCTTCTTCGGAAGACAAGAAGTTCTCCTACATTCCAAAGGGTTATGGCATCCCTACAACACTGGATTATTTACACGTAACATCCAACAATACTATTTACGGAACGCAAATCAAAAAGTTTCCAACCGCTGCCAGCCTTGTTTGTGATATGTCAAGCGATATTTTCAGTCGTAAAGTTGATGGAAAGAAATTTTCATTGATCTATGCGGGTGCACAGAAGAATATGGGTCCTGCCGGTGCAACAATGGTTGCCGTAAGGGAGTCGGTATTGGGTAAAGTAAATCGTCCGATGCTTTCCATGCTGGATTACCGGATTCATATTAAAAATGGTTCAATGTATAATACCCCTCCTGTTTTTTCTATTTATGTAACTATGTTGACCCTTCGTTGGTTGAAAAAGAACGGAGGAGTGGAGTGGATCGAAAAAATAAACCAGCAAAAGGCAGATACGCTTTACGCGGAGATCGATCGCAATTCGCTGTTTACCGGAACGACTGCAAAAGAAGACCGTTCAAATATGAACGTTACATTCGTGATGTCTAAACCCGAATTGGAACCGGAGTTTGATAAGCTGGCAAAATCGGCTAATCTCAGTGGTCTTCGCGGTCACCGTGATGTCGGCGGATACCGTGCATCTTTATATAATGCACTTCCGCTGGAAAGCGTACAGGTATTGGTTGACGTGATGAAGGACTTTGAAAAGAAGTTTGCATAAGAGTCCATCACTATCTCTCCGCCTATTATCACGAATAACGAATTTGTTTATCCCCAATGTGTGTCATCCTGAGTGAAACGAAGGATCCGGTCGTGCGTAAGTTTACCCCGCCCACAAATCAGATCCTTCGT
>JAEUTS010000282.1 GCA_016787005.1 Bacteroidia bacterium | reverse complement strand
GTATCGCTTAGAATTGTATTCAAAGCCCCATTACCTTTATTTGCACGCGCAACAACCTTGCTCAGGTCGTTTGCAAGACTATCCAGCCGTTGTCCGGTTGAATTTAAACCTGTGATCATCGATTTTAACTGAACACTGATGAGGGTATCGGTCAACAGGCTGCCAACTGTTCCCTTTCCCGCTTTCACTTCATTCATTAAACCTTTCACATCGGCGGTAATGCTCATAGTATTCATACTTGCAGCCCTCAGGTTTAAAATGATCTGCTTAACATTATCGGTGTTGATAGTGTCAGACAATAGCTTCCACATCGCTCTGCTGCTGTTTATCTTCTGGGTAATCTTTTTCATGTCGGCAGTGATCCCGGCCAGGTTATCGTTGGTTGAATTAAGTGTGCGCATAGCCTCATCCGTTTCGATCGGTCTTAATGTTTTTAAAACATCTCCATCCCCGATCGCAGCGGCTTCACCCACAGAAGAATTGATATTTACAATTTTGTTTCCCATCAGACCATCTGTACCGATAGATGCTATCGCGTTCTTTTTAATGTATTGTTTGAGTTTCTTTTCAATTACCATGTCCACAACAACAGAACTGTCATCAACGATCTCTACCTTTTTAACGGTACCTACATCAATACCTGCAAAACGAACATTGTTACCCGGCATTAGTCCGCTTACATTGTAAAACCTTGCCGATATACGAAAGGTAGAACTGAATAGTTCTCTTTTACTTCCTACAAGATAGAGTGCAACTATAAGCAGCAATGTGCCTGCCAATACAAAAAGCCCGAGCTTAATATTTCTTATCTTTTCGTTTTCCATTTATTCAAAGTATGATTTTATTTTAGGATCTGTTGATCTCTTTAATTCTTCATAAGTTCCCTCTGCGTAACAAACTCCATCCAACAGCACAACCACTCGATTCGCCGTTATTCTCACACAATTCATATCATGCGAAATTATAATCGACGACGTATTGTATTTCTTTTGTATATCAAGCATTAATGCGCTGATCTCCCGACCAGTTATTGGGTCGAGACCGGTTGTTGGTTCATCATAAAGTATTATTTCCGGCTTCAATATTAGCGTACGGGCAAGGCCAATACGCTTTCTCATCCCTCCTGATAACTCTGCGGGCATCATATCAACTGTTTCTGCCAATCCTACATTGGTCAAAGCTTCCATTACCAATTCATCCACTTCTTTACGCGACTTTTCTATCCAATGCCTGCGTAGCGGGAATTCAAGATTTTCACGGACAGTCATGGAATCATACAAAGCGTTGCTCTGAAACAAAAAGCCAATCTTCACCCTCATGCGATCCAACTCATCGTGATTCATTCCCGTAATATTTTTACCCATCACATGAATACTGCCTTCATCCGGTTTTATTAATCCAATTATACATTTTATCAAAACCGACTTACCCGATCCGGAACGCCCTAACACAACCGCGTTCTCTCCCTTAAATAAATCAAAATCAAATCCGCACAAAACTTTATTCTCGCCAAATTTTTTCTTTAATTTTTCTATATGTATTACTGTCTCCATTGCAAATAATTCATTCCGCTTACTACTTCCATGTCCTCGCCAATCTTGGATAGGCCCCGTTCCTGTTACTTACAAGCACCCCTGTTAAACACCGACAACAGACAACTAACAACAGGCTCCCCCTTATGTTAATCCCAAAGCGTCCGAAATCTGAACAGCCAACAGGTCAATAATAAAAACCAGTAATGATGATACTACCACCGCTGAGTTCGCTGATTGCCCCACTCCTTCAGTTCCTTTGTTTGAATTATATCCTTTATAGCAGCCCACAATGCCGATGGCAAATCCAAAGAAAACAGATTTAATGATCGATGGAGTTATATCGCCATAGGTAAGTTTTTCAAATATCTGGTTACTGAATAAGTGAAGGCTTGTAACACCTTTTATATTTACCCCAAGGAATGACCCATAAAGACCGATCGCATCGGCCGCAACAACAAGCATTGGCAGCATAAAGGTTGAAGCGAGCACACGGGTAACCACCAGGTACTTGAAAGGGTTGGTACCCGATACCTCCATAGCATCAATTTGTTCAGTAACTTTCATTGAGCCCAGTTCGGCGCCAATACTTGAACCAATTTTACCAGCACAAATAAGAGCGGTTATCATAGGCCCGATCTCTCTGACTATTGAAACCGAAACCATTGCAGGCAGCCAGGCTTGGGCGCCAAACTCCGCCAAAGTAGGACGCGACTGGATAGTGAGTACCAAACCCATAATAAATGCGGTGATCCCGACAAGGGGTAATGATTTATAGCCAATTATAAATGCCTGTTTAAATAATTCACGGAACTCCTGGCGTGGCTTAAAGGTTTCAATAAAAAAACGACCGGTAAAACGGGATATCCCACCCATTTCATCCAAAAAAACACCCCAGGATGTGTTCAGTATTTTAAATTTATTACTCATTTACTAACAAAAATGCCTGTATTTAAGGCATGCAGGCATGAATAAGGTCATAAAGAAACGTGATATTTATCATTAATTTAGGTTGAAATTAAAGGATATTTGAGACAGATTATGAAATAACAAAGATATACTTTGAACGAATGCAAGTTGATAAAAATATATTTCCAGGGGCTTTTTGGTGTAGGAGAATAGATTTTGCTACTTTATGCCTGTTTTTGACCTCCCTGCTTTATGCACAGGAAGAACAGGTAAAGCATTATCCCAAAAACACAATTTACGTTGAAGCACTTGGTTCCAGTTTGTTTTATTCGGTCAACTACGAAGCCCGATTAATAAATAAAAACAACTTTGGTTTAAGCGCCCGCATTGGATTAACTGTTTTTCCCAATGTAACACTTGTTCCGGTTGGGATATCAATATTAAAAGGAAAGAGAATAAATTTTTTTGAAGCTGGTGCAGCCATCGTGCCTGATTCAGATCAGTACATTAATTATTCCGCTGCAATTGGATGGAGAAGGAACGGTCCCAAAGGATTGTTTACCCGCTGCGGATTCTCTGTGTTTTATTCTATAAACATGGGCGGTGTATTGTACTGGCCGGCTCTGGGGATAGGCTTTGGGTTCTGACTTTATTCACACAGGTCACCAAAAAAAATATACTTCACCACAATGAGCCTGTGGAAATGTAGGGCACGAAATCCCTCACACGTTTTCGACAAGCTCAAACTGACCCTCACACAATACTTACGATAAAATATTACTTGTATTAATCTTTAAGCAGTGCTGTCAGCATAATACTTTTGGTTGTATATATAAGAGGTAATTGAAATGCCAAAAACAACAACCATCACAAGCATTCCCGGTTGAAAACCATCTGTCATTAGAATAGAGTATACTGCTCCTATCAGGTCAAAGAACAAACCGGCATACGCCCACTCTTTAATTTTTTTGAAGGCCGGAATAAGTATAGCTATTGAGCCCAATAGCTTTGCCACTCCGATAAAGGGAATAAAATAAACCGGGTAATTTAAATGTGTCATAAACTTTATCGCGTCATCAACCATCAATATATCGGGTATAGCCGAAAAAGTCATGAAGGCCGCAAATAAAATGGTTGTTGTCCAGTAAATGATTTTTGTTGTTTTCATACTTATCAATTTTAAAACTGAGTTTGCATCATAATTTTTTTGGTAAACTTTGGTGTTTTCTATAAATTATTTTTTTGAAGCAAAATTTAACATCCAGTTGATCCCAAATTTGTCTGTAAAACTTCCAAAATAAGCGCCCCAAAACATATCCTGCAATGGCATTGTAATGCTTCCGCCTTTCGATAATTCATCAAAAATCCGTTGAGTTTCCGATCTTGTTTCGGGCTCTAATGAAATATGCATATTGTTTCCCTGTATAACGGTAAAACCCATTTCCTTAGGAGCATCCGTTCCCATTAATATATGATTACCAATTATGGGCAACTCAATATGAAGAACCATTTTCTTCACTGAATCCGCTACAGGAGGATGATCCGCGCCGTCGGGCAGATCGCCAAATCGTTGAATACCGTTACCTGTGAATTCGGTTTTAAATACCGACCTGTAAAACAAGAACGCGTCTTCAGTATTACCCGGAAAATTCAGGTAGGAACACACTCGCGCGGAACTGTCGGTTCGCAACTGTTTCCTGAGTTTGAATTGCGCTTCGATATATTGATCGAGGTTGCCAAGGGCCATAGTGAAGCCTTCTTTAAAGCCCATTTTAATTGTCTCTTCCAGTTGAGCCAGGTCATCATACGAAATGCTGAACTCCACAAGCGTTACATCTCCTTTATCAGTAAAAACGACCTCCCATTTTGACTGCGGCATGTCTTTATTCACTTTACCTTCGGCATCCGCGAAAGCATCAAGTACGGTAAATTTTTTATGAGTCTGGATCTTCTGGTAATTTGCTACAGCCCAATGCTCCTCGCCCTTTGGCCCTACCATTGCATAATGCCACTTACCACCTTCCCGAAAATCCATTGATCTTGTTTTTGATTTCCAGGGTTTCGGTGCCCACCATTGGTCGAGAACTTCGCTTTTTGTGTATGCGTCCCAGACTAAAGAGAGTTCTGCGGCAAATTCTCTCTTTATCGTGATTGTTTTCTCTTTCTTATTTACAGTAAA
This sequence comes from Bacteroidia bacterium, assembly GCA_016787005.1. Classification (GTDB taxonomy): domain Bacteria; phylum Bacteroidota; class Bacteroidia; order JABDFU01; family JABDFU01; genus JABDFU01. Next base: position 2,407 of record JAEUTS010000282.1, on the reverse strand, counting down.
ATCGAAAAATAGATTGTTGCTCATTTTTTATTGTTTTTAATTGTTGCTAATACATTATCAAGTTGATTAAAGCGGTCTTCCCAGATCTTACGGAATTGTTCGAGCCATTTGTCTATTTCTTTCATTTTAGTTGGATTCAGTTGATAGTAGATCTCGCGGCCTGAACGCTCCTGTTTTACAAGACGACATTCGGATAATATGCGTAAATGTTTTGAAACAGCCTGCCTGGTTGTGTCAAAGTGTACGGCAATGGCATTTGGTGTCATGGCCTGCACGGCAATAAGTAAAATAATAGCCCGTCGGGTCGGGTCGGCAATGGCCTGAAATGGGTCTCTTCTCATTTGTAATGATTACTTATTATGAAACCAATCGGTTGCAAATATAAGTGCAAAAACCGGATCTGCAAATAATTATTAAGAAAATTTAATATTGAAGTACTAATGTTTAGAGATAGCTCTTTTCCTGGCTATTAGAATAGTATGAATCTCGCTCGCTGCTTCCGATCGTTTGTACTGTAGTTTAAACACCCTAAGCTCTTCAAGGTCATTATCCATCAAAAGAGTTTGTAACATGTTCAAATTATAGTAATAGAAAAATATACGGTCGCCGCTGCTACCCACCTGATAACCTGATTTAGAAAGATCACCTTCCACAAAACTGATATAAAAAATTCCATCGCCGTTTAATAATTGACTACAGTCTGCGATAAGCTTTTCTCCCTCTGTGTGTGATAAATATGGAAGACAAAACCCGCAAATTATTCCATCAAACTTTTCATGAAGCTTACCAATATTTCTACAGTCCATTACATCAAAATTTGCATTCGGATTATTTCGTTTAGCCAACTCCACCATATTGGGAGCAATATCAATTCCATATAAATTGAAGCTTGGGCGCTTGGCTAATAAATATTTTGAAATATTCCCAGGCCCGCATCCGATGTCTGCTATTTTAGCGTTGTCATCACTTATTGCACTGCAAACAAAATCATAGGTCTCGTTATACAGCTCCAAATCCATAAACTTCTCCTGATATAGCGAAGCTATTTTATTCCAGGTCTCAAATGTCTCTTTATCTTTCTCCATAAGGATTAGTCAATACAAGATAAATTACTATTCACTTTAGCTGTTGTAATTTGTCAGGCAAATACTTCTGTACCCTAATAGTGTCAGATAAAAATATAACAGGCACATCTTAAAGATAACATGCATTTTCGGAAATAAAACAATACGAAACTACAAAAGATGATAATTATCATATCAGATAACTGAGGTAAGTCATTTACATTAATTCACAGCCCGCGTTACTTTGTTACAAAAATAAACACCATGAACTCGTCAACCGAAAACAAGAAAATGGAGAGAAACGCATTAACTGTGTTTTTATCGCTGGCAGGGGTAATTTATAGCTATGGTATATGGAATGCATTCTCTACCGGCCACAAAATGGCCGGAGGACTGTTGATCACTACAATTATTTTAATTACCGTAATTGTAGCATTATTGAATAAAACCAAAACTTAAACGAAATGGATAACATTCAGGGCTTATACTATGCTTTTGGCCAATTGGCTTATGCCGTTGCTGCTGCTGACGGGGCTATACAGCAGGTAGAACGAACTACTCTTCATAATTTACTTGTAGATAAATTCAAGGATCACAATGTTGACTTTGATTATTCCGAGATCATTTTCCAGGTATTGGCAAAAGATCATACGAAAGTTCATACTGCGTATGAGTGGGCTATGCGTGAAATGAAACTGAATGAATATTATCTGACCGAAAAAAAGAAAAAGGACTTTGTGGATATCCTTCAAAAGATCGCTTCTGCTAAGGCTCCTGTTACGATTGACGAGAAAAATCTAATTGATAAATTCAAAGACGATATTGCTCCATTGACGGGTGACCCTGTTTTCACCAGAGAAAAGTAAATCTTTTTGTTGATTCCGGTTATCCGGATAGTATTTAAATTTCAGTGCTATGGCTGCCACTGCAGGAATTACATACAAATGCTATCACTGCGGTGAGGAATGCAAAGAACAGAACCTTTACCATAATGATAAGCACTTTTGCTGCGAAGGCTGCAAACTTGTATTTGATATCCTCGATCAAAACGGACTATGCGAATATTATGATCTTAGCAAAAATCCGGGACTAACTCAAAAGATAAAGGTCCGTGAGGGAAAATTCTCATACCTGGATGACCTGCAGGTGAAAAACAAGCTCATTCATTTTACTGACAGAGGACAAAGTCATGTTACCTTTTACCTTCCTCAGATCCATTGCAGTTCATGTATATGGTTATTGGAAAATCTACACAAATTAAATACGGGCATTATTCAGTCCCGGGTAAACTTTCAAAGAAAAGAAATAACCATCGTCTTTCATGCAGATCGGTTCTCACTCAG
>JAEUTS010000347.1 GCA_016787005.1 Bacteroidia bacterium | reverse complement strand
CTTAACTATATGTCCATGTATCCGCGCGAGTCGGTAGGGCCGGTTTATAATAAAGAAAAATACCCTGACAGCTTTAAAAAATATTTTATTTATGGAGGAAATAATAAGTTACCTGTTAGTTCGGATAGTTTGCGGATATTTAATGTAGTTGGCCAGTCATACGGCTATTTGAGCGATTGCGCATATATAGTTGATTTCAAAAATAAAATTGAATTTATGTTGTCGGCAGTTATATATGTGAATAAAGACGACATTATAAATGACAATAAATATGAATACAAGGAGGTCGGCTTCCCTTTTTTGCTTGATCTGAGTAACGCTATTTACACATTTGAAAAGACCAGGAAGCGGCAGTATGAACCCCGGCTGGATGAATTTAAAATTGCCCGTTAATTTCAATGCTGATTTGTTGAGATAATAATGGTAAAAAGCAAGCATAATATTATGAAATTCACGAAAATAGTATTTGCTTTGTTCTTAAATTTAAAATAACCATAGATGAAAAAATCAACAAGCACTTTATTCACATTGGCTATAGCCACCGTGATATTTATGAGTTGCGGAGGCAACAAAACCAAAGAAATGCTTGCCAGAAAATGGCAAATCTCTGAATTTAAAGTGGATGGGATGGATGAGCAAATGGCGCAAATGAGAGCTGCTGCTGATACCACTAAAGATTCAACAATGAAAGTACAGTATGTACAGCAAGTGAAAATGGTTGAATCATATATGGAAGAAATGAAAAAAAGCACACTTGATTATAAAAATGACGGAACTTTTGAAGCCAGTATGTCTGTTATGGGACAAACTCAGAATGTAAAAGGTACCTGGACCTTGTCAGAAGATGGTAAACAAGTTGTTATCGTAGATGATAAGCAAAAGGCAGATACTATGAATGTTGATGAGATCAGTGCAGATAAGTTTGTAAGCAGCGGTGTAAGCGGAGGAAAGAAATCTACATTTATCTTAGTTCCGGCTCAGTAAAGAGAGTTGTCGGTTATTGGGTTATTAAGGTTCGTTTACTAACTTAATAACCCAATAACTTAATAACTTTACCTCCATGCCATATAAAGAAAAGGAATCACAAAAGCTGTATTATTCAATTGGTGAAGTAGCCGAAAAGTTCAAGGTAAATGCTTCGCTTATTCGTTTTTGGGAAAAGGAATTTGATATTATAAAGCCGCAGAAGAATAAAAAAGGCAATCGTCTGTTTACACAGGCCGACGTGGATAATTTTTATATTATTTTTCACCTTGTAAAAGAAAGAGGCTATACTTTACAAGGAGCTAAGGAAAAACTTAAGCTTAATTTTAAAGAAGTTACTTCCGGTGCAGAAGTGGTTAAAACACTTACAAAGCTTAAAGATTTTTTACTGGATTTGAAAGAAAACCTCTAATCCCATTTCAATTAAAGTTCCTGTACCAAGTCTTTGGTGCGGGAACTTTTGTTTAGTACCTATGTATACTTACCTACAGAAAGATAATTCGTTACATAATCGTTAATGCCTTCTTCAAGCGTATGAAATTTTTTGCTGTAGCCGATTGACTTAAGCTTATTCATATTGGCCTCGGTAAAGTATTGGTATTTGTCGCGTATGTCAGCAGGCGTGTCAATGAATTCAATTTTCGGTTGTTTGTTAAGCGCACGAAAGGTGTTATTGACCAGGTCAAGGAAAGTCCTCGCTTTGCCGGAGCCTAAATTATACAGGCCGGAGTCCTTACGGTGCTGCATCAAAAACATACAAACCTCAACTACATCTTTCACATATACAAAATCGCGCAGCTGTTCACCGTCTTTATAGTTGGGATTGTGCGACCTGAATAGTTTTACAGATCCTTTATCTTTTATCTGGTTAAATGCGTGAAATACTACAGAAGCCATACGCGCTTTATGGTATTCGTTTGGCCCGTAAACATTAAAAAATTTCAGGCCCGCCCAAAAGTATGGTTTGGTCGGTTGTTTCAGTGCCCATTTGTCAAATTCATTTTTCGATTCTCCGTATGGATTTAATGGTTTAAGTTTCTCAACTATGTTGTGATCATCATTGTAACCAAGTTCTCCTAATCCGTATGTAGCAGCTGATGAGGCATAAACAAAGGGTAAGCCAAATTCAACACAAATGTTCCAAAGCTCTTTTGTATAATTTAAATTCAGCCGGTCAAAAATTTCTTTATTAAATTCTGTAGTGTCGGTTCGAGCACCTATATGAAATATAAATTGTGTGAAACGGTGATTGTCCCGTAACCATTTCGGAAAATCATCGCGGTGTATCTTGTGTGAAAAGGTTTTGCCTTCGAGGTTTGACAACTTTTCCTTAGCCGAAAAATCATCAACTATTACAATGTCCTTATAACCTTCGGCATTTAATTTACCTGCCAGGCAACTACCTATAAAACCTGTCGCACCTGTAACTACTATCATGGAGTAATAAATTTATACGAATTTACGAATTTGATGCATGTTTGTTTTCGTAAATTCGTTTTTTTATTCGTTATTCGTTGATGAAATGAGGAATGAGATTTGTATTTGGAACAATGCTGAGTTTCTTTATCTCTTCAAAAAGTAAATGAATCGCTTTTTTCCCTTCCTGTCCAAGGTCAATGGAATAATTATTTACATATAGATCGATGTGTTTTTGGATCACGTCATCGTTCATTTCCTGTGCATTGGCTTTCACAAAAGCACAACTATCTGAAGGATTTGCAAAAGCATATTCAATACTTTTTCTTAATACACGGTTTATTTTTT
>JAEUTS010000296.1 GCA_016787005.1 Bacteroidia bacterium | reverse complement strand
CTGCTCGTTCATTGGCAATGTGCAGATGTCAAGCAATAATAACTGAAATGGAGGGTAGTAAAATTTTTTTCGCAGGTCGCCGCCTTTCTGGTCGGCGTAACCATCACTAAATAAATACAAAAGGTCATTTTTTTCTAACTGAAATGTATGCTGTTCAAATACCTGGTCGAGCTGGTTTCCCATGGCTATGCGGTCGGCTTTGGCTTCCGTCAATTCGCCTTTGCGTACAATGTACATGGAGTTATGAGCGCCGGCGTATTGTAGTTGCAACGTGCTGAGATCAATAGAACAAAAAGCAATATCCATCCCGTTTTTAAGTGATACTTTTTCATCTTCATCTTTGAAGGTATGGGCAATGGCATTATTAAGTTCCTGCAAAACCAATGCCGGCTCGTAAACCTGTTTTACTTTAACAATATGTTCAATCATATTGTTTCCCGCCAGTGACATGAATGCTCCGGGAACACCATGCCCGGTACAGTCAACAACAGCAAGTAATGCTTTGTCGCCAACCCGATGATGCCAGTAAAAATCGCCGCTTACAATATCTTTCGGTTTAAAAAATACAAATGAATCGGGAAAGCTTTGTTTAATGTCATCTTCGTGCGAAAGCAATGTTTGCTGTATATATTTCGCGTATTCAATACTGTCGAGTATATTCCGTCGGCTGTCATCCAACTGTTTATATGCTGTTTTTAATTCCACATTTTTAAGCCGTTCAATTTCCGATTCCTTTTTCATGGAGTCGATCTCGCTGAGCAGCATCATATTCTCAATCTTTTTGGCCGATTCCAGGCTTGATGCCTCTTCTTTCAGCTGGTAGTATTTATTTGTATGCATTAAGGCCGACTTATGATCACCAAGGTGCTCATAAGCATCAGCCAATAGTTTATGACAATAGGAAAGGTCTTTTTTTGTTTTCAGATCAGTATAAATAAACAAAGCGCGTTTTACCTGGCCTATTGCTTCAGGCAGCTTACCCTGTACTAAAAACAAACGTCCTATCGTTTGTAAACAGGCAGCTTCCGTATTTCGGTTTCCAAATTCAACGGCAATTTTCATGCTTTCCATCAGGCATTTCTGAGCATTTTCAAAATCATTCAACTCAATATAACAATCGCCTATGTTGTGGAGAGTCGAAGCAGTGCCTCTTTTGTCTCCTATATTGTTTTTTATTGCAAGACTTTGAATGAAGCATTCAATGGCTTTTTCATAATCGCCGCTCACCATATATATACCTCCAATGCCATTCAATACCCTTGACCAGATACTTTTATCATCGAGATCCCGCGCGATCCTCTCACTTTGCAAATAAAATCTCAAAGCATTGTCAAAATCTTTTATGGAAGAATAAACATTAGCTATATTAAGTAATGTCGATGATTGATCAGACTTTTTTTCGATCTCCTCCCGGATCTTTAAGGCTTGTAAATGGTATCGCAGCGAATTTTCGTAGTCGCTCATTAAGAAGGAAGCAGTTCCGATACATGAATAAATGGTGGCGAGCCCTCTTTTTTCATGTAGCTCTTCAAAAAAAGGAAGCGCTTCGAAGCATAATTTTAAAGAGGTGTCGTAGTTTGAAAGGAGCCGGTTGCAGACAGCCATGTTACGTAAACTGTGTGCTATTCCCGGGCGATAATTTAATTTTTCTGACAACTCCCGGGCTTCCAAAGCTAATTCCAAAGCCCGTTCAGTATTTAAATTACGTATCGCCCATGATTCCTCTGTAATGGTATCAATACGCTGCTGATTACTTATTTTATTTGCTGCTTCGCTTTCTGACACAAAACCCGGGTTATATCTTTATTCCAATAACAAGCATATCGTCTATTTGTTTTTCATTTCCCATCCATTCGTTAATGGTCTCATGAAGTAACCATTTTTGTTTTTCCATTGATTCCAAATGTATTTTCAGGAGCAGATTTTTAAAGGGCTCATAGTAGAATTTTTTTCTCAGCGGTCCGCCTTTTTGGTCGGCAAATCCGTCAGTAAAAGTATAGATGCAATCACCTTTTTTTAGTTTAATCCGGTGATTGGTAAATTTAGCTGAAGCGCTGTTTCCTATTGAGATGCTATCTCCTTTATATTCGGTAAGCACCCCTGCCGAAATATGATAGAGGGGATTGTGGGCGCCTGCAAACAATAATTCGGTTTTGGATTTGTTTATCGAACACATAGCGATATCCATACTGTCACGTAATCCGCTGTCATCGTGGGCTTTAAGCGTTCGCTCCATAAAATGGTTCGCTTCATTTAAAATAAAGGAAGGATTTGGCATCCATTGATTGACCGCCACCTGGTTCAAAACGCTGTTTGCTACAACTGACATAAGCGCACCCGAAACACCGTGTCCGGTACAATCGACTGCAGCTACAAGAATATCATTTTCTTTTTCATAGATCCAGAAAAAATCCCCGCTGATAATATCTTTCGGTCGTTGAAAAACAAACGATTCGGAAAAATATTGTTTCAAACTTCCCGCATGCGGCAAAATAGAATCCTGTATGTGTTTCGCATAATTTATGCTTTCAACAATACTTCTGTTTGTTTTTTCAACCTCCTCATTTAATTTTTTTAATTCATCATTTAAAGCCCGCTGTGATTCGCTTTCTTTTTTAAGTGTTTCAACCTGGTGAAGCACAAGCAGGCTTTGTGTTTTTTTATCGGCTTCCCGGCTAAACTCTTTTTCCTTTTCTGTGCAAAATAGTTTGTGATAAGATAATGCCTTTTCATAATCCTTATTTGAAGCCCAGACTTCAGATAAAGACAAATAAGCTTCGGCTAAAATATTTTCTTCGGAAGAAAATCCGGCTTTGGTTATTGATTGTTCAAGGTATTGGACAGCCAACTTGTGTTCGCCCCTTTTATAGGCAACTTTGCCGAGTCCAAGCCGTGCTTTTGCTTCCCCAAAATTACTTTCCAGCGATATGGCTTTGTCAAGGCCAAGTAAGTAGTATTTTTCTGCATTTGTAAGGTCCCCAATATTCAAAAATGATTCAGAAATGGACAAAAGGACAGCTACATTGTTTAGGAAGTTATATCGGTTTATACTTTCAAAATAAAATTGAAGTGCTTTTTCATGTTCTTTATTGTGAGAGTGGATGCTTCCAAGGTTAATAAGCAATATGGCTTCATCGGCTGGCCTACCCCCAATAGAGCGCGCAAGCTCAAGGCCTTTTTCAAAATGTTGTGCGGCATGAGCGTAATCTTTTTTGATAAAATAAATAGTGCCGATATTAGTAAGAGATATGATAATGCCCGGAATGTCGTTGATTTCTTCCCGTATCTGACAGCTGAGAATATGGTATTTTAAGGAGTTTTCGTAGTCTCCCAAACTATAGCTATTTATACCTAACATTGTAATAATAGCCGCTTCACCCGACTTATCGTTAAGTTCACGGAACAGCTCGAGTGCTTCTATGGCTTTGTGAAAACTTTGATCATATTTTGAAAGGACATAAAAAGCATTCGCCTGGACCCTGAGCGATTCAGCTTTGCCTTTAATATAGCTTGCCTCTAAAGAAGAATTATAAGTAATTATTGCATTTGCCAATGATTCTTTAATGTCAGTGAGGCGAAGCTCCCAGGCTAACTGATTTTGCAAGTCAATCTTTTCAAGAGCATTGGTGGCCAAATTGATTTTGCGCTGTATGTTTTTTAAATTATCAGACATTCTTTATTTTAATCACTGTAAATCCGCCCCTGCACCCCGGATTTTTTATAATTGGCTTTCCCTATGTTCGTTTTCAAAACAGGCTTTAAAATTTAAATTAAAAATTAAATTAACTATATTCGCCCTGATTTATATTTTCATTTTAATGGTGTATATTTAAGTCCTTATAAAAGTATATACATTAAGTCAATAAAATTAGCAATAATTTAACGATAAGATTTTAGCTTTATGAACACAAACGTTTTTCTTGTCCCTACAGATTACAGTAAAGTAGCTGATTGTGCCATTAACCACGCTGTAAAACTAGCCCAGACTTTAAAAGGGGAAATACAACTGTTGCATGTTGTTGCAAAAGACAAGGATGTGGAAGAAAACAGGACAAAGCTCCAAAAAATTGCATCAGAGATAAATAAGGCAAGCAATGTTAAGGTTGATTATATCGTACGGGTAGGAAATATTTTTGATGACATTGGCAAAGTGGCCTCGGAAATAAAAGCCCAGCTGATAATAATGGGAACACATGGTGTAAAAGGATTTCAGCACATAACAGGCAGCCATGCATTAAAGGTAATTACCAACTCAAAGGTTCCTTTTATTGTTGTACAGCAGCGAAATATCCGAGAAGGGTATTCCAAAATTGTATTGCCGCTTGAGCTGGCGAAGGAGACAAAACAAAAGATTGCCATTACAATTTCTATGGCAAAGTATTTTAACTCAAAAGTATATGTGTTTTCTCCTCTTGAAACAGATGAGTACCTGAGGAATTCGGCAACACGTAATCTTAACTATACAAAGAGTGAAATGCAGATTCACAAAATTACTTTTGAAATTGCGACTGCCGAAAAGCCCGGCAATTTTGTAAAACAATTGCTGCAGTTTGCGTCAAAAATCGATGCAGATTTGATTACTATGCTTAATATACAGGATATAGGACTTACCGAATTTATTGCTGGTCCCGATGAACAACAGGTTATTACAAACGAGAGCCAGATCCCGGTACTTTGTATGAATCCTGTAAATGTTACTGTGAGCAGCGGAAGTATTTTATTTTCCTGACCTCCTTTGTATAATTTCTGGTCTCAGGGTCAGGCAGCATCAGTTTTAGCGGGCTGCTCGTCATCGTATATGCCTGCCGTAAAGCGTTCATTTATTTCCCGGAGGTATTGTTGTTTCTTTTCGTCTCTGCGCTTTATTGATGTTGCAGTAAAGTATTTATGTTTCCCTAAAAATTTTATTTGTATTTCATCCCATTGACGTTTTGAGGTTATTTTGCCCTGAGAGATCAATTCCTGGCAGAGAGAATTGGCAATATCATGGAAATCATTCCGGCCAAGATAATCGAGGTCTGAATCGCACATTATCTGCTCAAGAAGGTCGTTGGGTTGCTGGGGGATCTTGGTTGCCATAATAAGTCTGGCCACCACTTCAATTTGTTTTTTACTATAGCCGTATTGAGGCAATACTTCCCGTGCGATCTCAACACCTAATTCCTCATTGTTGTCGTAACGTTTTATAAATCCGGCGTCATGAAATAAAGCGGCTGTTTTAAGTAAATCTATTTGCTCGGGTTCAACACCTTCCAGCTTACCGATACGTTCCACTGCACTGCACACGCCAAGTGTGTGGTGAATATTATGATAGGTTAATGTTTCCGGCAAAAATTCTGATAATAATTTTATGATATGCTGGCCTGCATCTTTGTAATTCATCCGGTTAGCCAGGTTTGTTGACAGTAATTTAAAGAAGTCGTCGTTTGGTGCACGACCATCAAGGTTCACTGATAAGCGCGGTTTGATCCGGTCAACAAAATACATGTCTATCTCGCCTTTGTTCTTCGCGGTTATTTTACCGCGGAAGGTGCAATCGAAAAATGAACTTATATAATCATAGGTTGTTCCGGAGATATTTATTTTACCGGCTTCTCCGCTTGACTCCATCCGGGAAGCAGTGTTAACAGTATCGCCCCATATATCATATGCGAACTTTTTGCTCCCCACAATTCCTGCAACAACAGGTCCGGTATGGAGTCCGATCCGGATCTCCCAAAACTCCTGCCCTTTTGCCATTTTTTCCCGCTTCCAGCTTTCAATAAAATCATGAATTTCAAATGCCGCCAATGTTACATCAACAGGATTGCTTCGGTTACGAATGGGGATACCACCGGCGCACATATATGCGTCACCTATAGTTTTAATTTTTTCAATACCGTAACGACTCGTAATCTCATCAAATTTGCGAAAGCAATAATCTAATTCGTATACAAGTTGCTCCGGGGTAAGTTTTTCTGCAATGGTAGTAAATCCTTTAAAATCAGTGAATAATACAGTTACCATCTTGTAGGAACGCGGGGCAGCCTTACCATAGTTTTTTAACTCTTCAGCTGTTTCAGTTGGTAAAATGTTAAGCAGTAATTCTTCAGACCTTTTCTTCTCCTTTTCCCCTTCTTCCTTTTGCTTCATTATAATTGTATTCTTTTCAGCAAGCTCTTTGAGGGCTGCTTTCTTTTGCGAATAACTTATATATATTAAAATACCGAATAGCAGGAAAATCACGAGTCCGCCAACTAAAAAATAGGATATTAAACGTTGCCGCTTCGCATCAAGCTCCTTGTATTGGTTTTCTTTTACCAACAATGCAATTTCTTTTTCTTTCTTATCTGTTTCATACTTGGCATTTACCTCTGCCATGCCACGTAAGTTTTCTTTGTTCAGAATAACATCTTTTGTAGTACTATATAATAAGTAGTACTGATAGGCTTTCTGGAAATTATTCTGTTTGGCATAAATTGATGCAAGAGCGCCGTAGGCATCTCTCATTATTTCTTCATTATTAAGTTTGGTCGCCATTTCCATAGCGTGGTTGTGACTGCTTATTGCTTCCGATGATTTTCCAAGCCTGTCATAAACAAGCCCCAGGTTATTATACGTGGAGGCAGCAGCAGAATTATCATGTTGTTGTTCCTGGATCTTTAGCGCTTTTTTTTGAAAGTCAAGTGCAAAGTCAAGGGTGTTGAGCTGCAGGTAAACATTTCCAAGGTTGTTATAGCATTCGGCTAAAGCCAATGGGTCCTTTATTTCCTCCCCGGTTTTAAGTGCTTTTTGATAATACTCAAGAGCTAATTCATGATTTTTCTTTTCATAATAAATATTGCCGATATTATTATATGTTTCCCTAAGACCGGCTTTGTCATTTAATTCAAGCTGTAACTTAAGAGAAGATTGTAAATAATCGAGTGCGAGGGTATAGTTTCCGTCTTTACGATAGATCTTTGCAATATTGGTATAGCTGCTCGCAATGGCGGCCTTATCACCTAACTCTTCCAGCACAGACAGCATATTCAGATAGTTTTTAATGGCGAGGGGGAAGTATCCCTGTTTGTAATAGATAAGGCCCCGGCTATTATAGCAGAGCAGCATACCTTTTTTATCCCCCAACAATTCAAATATTTCAAGTGCCTTAACATGGTTATCAAGTGCAATATTATATTCATTATGGCTGTAATGGTATAAAGCAATGTTACGGTACGCATAGGCACGCCCCCTGTGAAATTGAAGTTTATTGGCCAGTTCAAAGGCCTGGTTGGCATAATCAAGGGCTACTTCGGGCTCGGTAAGGAGATATTCCTGGCATATAGCATTCAGCAGATTTACACGTGTGGTGTCACTTCCTGCTTTACGTTCAAGCGCATATAATGAATCAAGCGTTCGCCTGTTCTGTGCCGGCAATAAATTTTTCAATGCAAAACCTGCAGTAACAAGAAATGCAATACTGATTTTTAATTTTAGGTTCCGCATTTGATTCTTTCAAATATAGAAAATGTAATCAAGTACCGGCGAAATTTATTATTGAATGTATTTGTACGTATTAAATGTGTTTATGTTCTGTTTTTGCCATTGTTTTTTACAAAAATTAATCATTCTGGTCATTTGTATTAACTTTAAATTATAACTTTAGGGCCATGAATAGCACCGCTTTAGATTTTGTCCCCATCGCACTCATGTTTTTTGTTGCGATTGGCTTTGTAGCTGCTACAATGTTTGTAACGCACCTGTTGGGGCCCAATCGTAAAACGAAAATCAAGCAGGAGTCATTTGAATGTGGTATTGAAGTGCAGGGCGACGCCCGCACTCCGTTTTCTGTAAAATATTTTCTTATCGCCATATTGTTTGTATTGTTTGACGTAGAGGTAATATTTATGTACCCCTGGGCGGTGAATTTCAGGGAGCTTGGAATTATTGGATTCATTGAAATGATGACGTTTGTAGCCTTTTTTCTTGTAGGATTTATCTACATTATTAAAAAAGGTGCGCTAAAATGGGAGTAGAGAAAGCTTTATGAGCGACGTTAAAATATACGACAAACCCAAATTATCAAATAGTCCATTAGGCTACGAAGGGCCGGGCTTTTTTGCCACTTCATTAGATAAAGCAGTTGGAATGGCACGTAAAAACTCTATTTGGCCATTGCCTTTTGCTACTTCCTGCTGTGGTATTGAATTTATGGCTACTATGGCATCCCATTACGACCTTGGGCGTTTTGGTTCAGAACGTTTAAGCTTTTCTCCCCGCCAGGCCGATTTGTTAATGGTAATGGGAACCATCGCGAAAAAAATGGGACCTATCTTACGCCAGGTGTATGAGCAAATGGCAGAACCTAAATGGGTGTTGAGCATGGGCGCATGCGCATCCAGCGGAGGAATATTTGATACATATAGTGTGTTACAGGGAATTGATCGCATTATTCCGGTCGATGTTTATGTGCCGGGCTGTCCGCCACGTCCCGAACAAGTAATAGACGGGCTTTTGCAGATACAAAAACTGGTAGAGAATGAATCGTTGCGCAGGCGCGATTCGGAAGAATACAAAGCCTTGCAGGCTAAATACGGATTGGAGTAATTTATGGAAGCGACACTTCTTACAGAACTTACTGAAAAATTGAAAGCCGGATTCGGGGCGGATATACTTGCATCAGAACAGCAATATGACTTTCCGGTCTTAACCGTTAAGACGGAGAAAATTATTGATATTATGAAAGCGCTTTACGCGGATGGTTTTACTTTTCTGACAGATCTTACCGGTATTCATTATCCTGATAGTAAGGGGAAAGAACTAGGTGTAATTTATCATCTGCATGACATGCCGAAAAACAGGCGGGTACGTTTAAAAACATTTACAAGTATTGGAGATAATTCGATCCCGACGCTTACAGGAATTTTCCCTGGAGCAAACTGGATGGAGCGCGAGACGTATGATTTTTTTGGAATTAATTTTAAAGGACACCCGAATCTGAAACGCATATTGAACATGGACGAAATGAATTATTTCCCTATGCGTAAGGAGTATCCGTTGGAAGACGGAAGGCGGGAAGATAAGGATGATAAAATGTTTGGAAGATGAAACCCGGCCCCTCCCGGCCTCCCCGAAGGGAGGAGAAGAAAAAGGATTATGGAAGAAGTTAAATCAATAAAAAAAGAAGTAAATGGTTCTCTCCCCCTCGGGGAGAGTCAGAGAGGGGCTTCTTATTCCACCCTCAACCTAGGCCCTACGCACCCCGCCACACACGGTATTTTTCAGAACGTACTGAAGATGGATGGGGAAATTATTGTTGATGCCGAATCTACAATTGGATACATTCACCGTGCTTTTGAAAAGATCGCGGAGCACAAACCATACAACCAGATTACTCCTTTAACTGATCGTCTTAATTATTGTTCATCACCTATCAACAATATGGGTTGGGAAATGACGGTCGAAAAATTAATTAAAGCCGATATTCCGAAACGTGTGCAGTACATGCGCATTATTATCATGGAACTCTCCCGCATCGCTGATCATCTTGTTTGCAACAGTGTTATTGGCGTTGATACTGGTGCAATGACTGGGTTCTTATATGTATTCCAGTACCGCGAAAAAATTTATGAAATATTTGAAGAGATCTGCGGCGCGCGCCTTACAACTAATATTGGACGCATTGGAGGTTTTGAACGCAACTGGAATCAAACAGTATGGGATAAAATAAACAAACTTTTGCCTGAACTTGAAAAAGGATTAAAAGAGTTTGAGAATCTGTTGACCCGCAACAGAATTTTTATGGATCGTACGATTAATTGTGGCCCTATAACAGCAGAGAAGGCACTTGCATATAGTTTTACCGGGCCTAATCTGCGTGCAGCCGGTGTTGATTACGATGTACGTGTAATGAATCCATATTCATCTTATGATGAATTTAAATTTGTAATTCCTGTCGGAACAAATGGAGATACCTACGACCGGTTTATGGTACGTGAAAAAGAAATGTGGGAAAGCATCAGCATAATAAAACAGGCACTTGAAAAAATAAAAAAAGAACCGGCAGATGTTTTTCATGGTAGTGTTCCGGAGTTTTATCTTCCCGACAAACAGGAAGTATACAACAATATGGAAGCGCTTATTTATCACTTTAAAATTGTAATGGGCGAGATGGACGTACCGGTTGGCGAAGTATACCATAGTGTTGAAGGGGGTAACGGCGAGCTTGGATTTTACCTGGTGAGCGATGGTGGGCGCGCCCCTTTTCGTTTGCATTTCCGCCGGCCCTGCTTTATTTATTACCAGGC
>JAEUTS010000286.1 GCA_016787005.1 Bacteroidia bacterium | reverse complement strand
GGGCACAATGGCCATTTGTTCACGTAGCTCAGTCAATGTATAATCAGTCGATCGTTTACCGTCAATAATAATTTCTCCGCTTTGTGGCTCATAAAATCGCAAGAGCAATGAAGTAATTGTTGATTTGCCGGAACCGCTTGGGCCCACAATAGCAACGGTCTCACCTTTTTTTGCTTCAAAGGAAACATTTTTTAATACTTTAAATTCGACACGGGTTGGGTAGTTGAACACGATATTTTTAAACGCAACATTACCCTCGTAACGCTTTTGTTTTTTAATAGCAGCTTCCAATTTAATGCTTTCTGTTTCCCCATTTATCAATTCGAGTACTCGCTGTGTGGCCCCCAGGGCTTTTTGTATCTGTGCATATTGTTCGGCTATGCCTCCAATGGATGCCGACACAAACACTGTATAAAACAGGAACGACATCATATCTTTTGCCGGTAAAGCACCGCTGATGGTAAGTTGAGTGGCGTACCACACTATATATACTATGGTACCAAGCAGACAAAAAATAATGAAGGAGAAAAATATGCCACGTGCCATACCGCCTTTCATAGCCAGTTTCAAAATATTATTTGTACTTATGCTGTAACGTTCAGCCTCGTAAGCCTCATTGGTAAACGATTTTACATTGGCAATCCCCTGCAGGCTTTCGCCGACAATAATATTCGATGTGGCGATTTCATCCTGTACACCTTTTGAAATAACCCTGATCTTTCGTCCGAAATAAACAGTTAAAATTGCCAGCAGTGGAATAGTTGCCAGCATTACCAGGGCCAGCTTAATGGATGTTACGCAAATAATAGTAATGCCGCCAACAATGATGATAAGCTGACGGATGAATTCGGCAATATTGGTGGTAAAAGTGTCCTGTATCTGGTTAATATCAGCACTTATACGGCTATTGAGCTCCGAAACCTGGTTCTTTGAAAAGAACACCATTGGCATACGGATCAACTGGTTATAGGCGGCTATTCTCAGGTCCCTGAGCATATTTTCGGTCACATTCACAAACAAAATGACCCTGAAAAAGGAAAAAATGGCCTGTAAACCGAATAAGACGAGAAGTTTTATACCTAAGTCATTGGCTATGCTCTTGAGGTCTACTTTGCTATAGTCTTGTGTGCCTACCAAACCCATCAGGTTCCCCATTAATCTTGGGAAAATAAGGGCTGTGGCGCCTGTAAATCCAAGGGCCAGCATTCCCAATAGAAACTTCCATTTATGTGGTAAAAGAAACTTTAAAATACCCGATGCAGCGGCGAGATTTTCTTTGTTGAGCTTGACTTTTGGAAGATTATCGCTGTCTTTTGCTTTTTTGGCCATAATGTATGTAAATGTACTGTTTTTCAGTCCTCATCCGTCCGGGCTCTGGTTCTTATCTCAAAGTTTAATAAGTGTCATCAGGGGTACAGCTTTCTGTAAATTCACCGGGTATGCAGTATCAATCCCCTTCTCCTTTGGAGAAGGTTGGGATGAGGACCTGGTTTATTAGACGATTAATTAAACTAATTATTTTGCCATTAAAAAAAGCTTTCTATCTTTGCAGGCCTTAATAAAATTAAGCTATGCCACAACGTACATTTCAACCATCGAACAGGAAAAAGAGAAATAAACACGGATTTCGGAAGAAAATGGCCAGTGCTAATGGCCGCAGAACGCTTGCCGCGCGTAGAAAAAGAGGCCGCAAAAAGCTGACCGTATCAAGTGCTAAACTACATAAAGCATAAATATTGAAATTCTCTGATAATTCATATAAAAACCCTCTCCAAACGAGAGGGTTTTTTATTGATAAAATGTTAAAAAGCTCTGCTTTCGCCTGTATTATTAATCCTTATTTTCGTTCGTTTTAAACCTATACTATGCCAAGAGACAAATCAATAAAATCGGTACTTATAATCGGGAGTGGACCAATTATTATTGGCCAGGCCTGCGAGTTTGATTATTCGGGTTCGCAAGCGGCCCGTTCATTAAAAGAGGAAGGAATTGAAGTAACACTTATCAACTCCAACCCGGCCACCATCATGACCGACAAGGTAACGGCCGAAAACATTTACCTGCTGCCGCTGACTACTCAATCTATTGTTAAAATATTAGAAGAGCGCAAAATTGATGCGGTGCTGCCTACTATGGGCGGACAAACCGCTCTCAACCTCGCGATGAAATGCGATGAGATGGGGATCTGGAAAAAATATGGGGTGCGTATGATAGGTGTGGATATAGAAGCAATTGAAGTTACTGAAGACCGTGATAAGTTCCGTGCGCGGATGGAAGAAATTGGAGTGGGTATGGCTCCTTCAAAAATAGCGCGTTCGTTTTTGGAAGGAAAAGAGATCGCGCAGGACTTTGGTTTCCCTTTGGTGATACGTCCATCATTTACACTGGGCGGCAGCGGCGGTTCGGTCGTTTATGAAAAAGCAGATTTTGATGCAGCACTTAACCGTGGTTTGCATACATCACCAATTCACGAAGTGCTGATAGATAAAGCGGTGTTGGGTTGGAAAGAATTTGAATTGGAATTGCTGCGCGATAAAAATGATAACGTAACAATCATCTGTTCGATCGAGAATTTTGATCCGATGGGAGTTCATACCGGAGATTCAATTACGGTTGCTCCCGCTATGACGCTTTCTGATAGTACGTTTCAAAAGATGCGTACCATGGCGATTAAGATGATGCGTGCCATCGGAAATTTTGCGGGAGGCTGCAATGTACAGTTCGCCGTTAGCCCGGATGAAAAGGAAGAGATCATTGCGATTGAGATAAATCCGCGCGTTTCCCGTTCATCAGCGCTTGCGAGTAAAGCTACCGGTTACCCGATCGCTAAAATAGCATCGAAGCTTGCGATAGGATATAACCTTGATGAGCTGATGAACCAGATCACGCAAAGTACATCGGCTTATTTTGAACCTACATTGGATTATGTGATCGTAAAAATACCGCGTTGGAACTTTGATAAATTCAAAGGAGCGAACCGTGAGTTGGGTTTTCAGATGAAATCGGTTGGAGAGGTGATGGCCATTGGACGCAGCTTTCAAGAGGCACTGCAAAAGGCTTGTCAATCGCTTGAGATAAAACGTAACGGACTAGGAGCTGACGGTAAAGAAGTAAAAAACCAGGCTGAGCTTTTAAAGAGTTTAGAACGCCCAAGCTGGAACCGTTTATTCCATATTTATGATGCCTTGAAATTGGGTATCCCAGTAAAAACGATACACAAATTAACAAAGATCGATCCATGGTTCTTAAACCAGATTGAAGAGTTGGTGATACTGGAAAGCGAGATTCATAAACATAAAATCGGCACGCTGCCCAAAGATCTTTTGTACGAAGCAAAACAAAAAGGGTACGCTGACAGGCAGATAGCGCACATCGTAGATTGTTTGGAAAGCGAAGTGTACAAGAAGCGGACGGAAATGAATATTAACCGTGTGTACAAGCTGGTTGATACGTGTGCCGCCGAGTTTGAAGCGAGAACGCCGTATTACTATTCAACATTCGAGGATGAAAATGAATCGGTTTGTTCGGATAAAAAGAAAATTGTTGTGCTCGGTTCAGGTCCGAATAGAATAGGGCAGGGGATTGAATTTGATTACAGCTGTGTTCACGGTGTGTTGGCAGCGAAAGAATGCGGATACGAAACGATTATGATCAATTGTAATCCTGAAACAGTATCCACAGATTTTAACGTTGCTGATAAGCTTTATTTTGAACCTGTTTTCTGGGAACATATTTACGATATCATCAAGCATGAAAAGCCGGTGGGTGTAATTGTGCAGTTAGGCGGACAAACCGCGTTGAAGCTTGCGGAGAAGTTGGAACGTTATGGAATTAAAATAATCGGTACTGATTTTAAATCACTCGACCTTGCGGAAGATCGCGGAAGTTTCTCTACGTTGTTGAAAGAAAACAATATTCCTTATCCAAAGTTTGGTGTGATTGAGGATGCTGAACAAGCGATCGGCTTATCCAAAGATCTTGGTTTTCCTTTACTGGTGCGTCCTTCTTATGTATTGGGCGGACAAGGCATGAAGATCGTGATCAATGAACAGGAGCTGGAGCAGCACGTGGTTAATATGCTGAAAGATATTCCCGGAAATAAAGTATTGGTGGATCACTTCCTGGAAGGGGCAATAGAAGCGGAGGCTGACGCGATCTGTGATGGTAAAGATGTTTACATAATCGGAATGATGGAACATATAGAGCCGGCAGGTATTCATTCCGGGGATTCTTATGCTGTTCTTCCTCCTTTCGACCTGAGTGAAAAAGTGTTAAAACAGCTGGAAGATTATACTAAACGCATAGCTATTGCGTTAAAGACAGTTGGATTAATAAATATACAGTTTGCCGTGAAAGACGAAATAGTGTATGTAATTGAAGCAAATCCGCGTGCATCACGTACTGTGCCATTCATTGCCAAGGCTTATGATGAGCCTTATGTTAACTATGCTACAAAGGTGATGTTGGGAGAAAAGAAAGTAAAGGACTTTAAATTTATGCCACGTAAAAAGGGATATGCAATTAAAATACCTGTATTCTCCTACGAAAAATTCCCTGAAGTGAACAAGGAGCTTGGTCCTGAAATGAAATCGACCGGGGAAGCCATTTATTTTATTGATGACCTGACCGATGAATATTTTCACACTATTTATTCGGAGCGTAATTTGTATTTAAGTAAATAAGTGAATAGTTAATAGCGAATAGATAATAGGGTAGAATCCCCCTATTATCTATTCGCTGTTCCTTGATAAAGATGAGAGACTTATTTTTTACCATACTGGCAATTTGGATCATTTACCGCATCTGGAATGGGATACAGGCTGCTAATGCAAGAAGTTTTAACAGCCGGGAAGAAACGCAAAAAAAAGCCGGAAGTGTTTCCGTTGATTATGTTCCGCCGAAAAAGAATAAAGGAGATAATGATGAAGGGGAATATGTAGATTACGAAGAAGTAAAATAAACAGCCCCTCTCTAACTCTCCCCTTAAGGGGAGGGAATAAGGTGGGTATGGTTTGAATAAGTATAATTCTATGATATGAAAAATATAAACTTCAAAAACTTTTTGCCCCATATTATTGCCATTGCAGTATTTATACTACTCGCCTGCGTTTATTTTAAACCGGTATTTGATGGCAAAAAGATAAAACAGGGTGATATTGTTAAT
>JAEUTS010000224.1 GCA_016787005.1 Bacteroidia bacterium | reverse complement strand
TCAGCCTTACCAAAGAAATAAGGTTTTTGTGTAGATACCTTCGAAGAAAGCTCTAATCCAACCATTGAAGGAACCTTCGCCAGCTTAGCTTTCAATTTTGTTATGTCCAGTTCTTCAGAAGATATAATGGCATTCATAGCGCCTTTACTCCGGATATAACGGACAATAGCCCGTGTATCAACACCCTGAATGGCGACAATATTATCATTTTCAAAATACTCTTTAATGGAACCGTTGGAACGTTTGCGTGAATGAAACTCGTTGAAGGATTTACAAACCATTCCTGCAATTTTTATTGAGTCGGATTCTACCTCATCATCATTCACTCCGTAATTGCCAATATGAACATTAGTCATTACGGTTATTTGTCCGAAATACGAAGGATCAGTGAATATTTCCTGGTAGCCGGTCATCCCGGTATTAAAACATATTTCACCGGCTGTTGTACCGATCTTTCCGGCCGCTTTGCCGTGAAACACTTTGCCATCCTCAAGTAGCAGAACAGCGGGTTGTTTGGGTATATATTTCATTCAGGGCTTTATTAAATGCGGGTACGAATTTACACCAAAATCGCCTTTTATGAAAGAAAGTTATTATCGAATAATCACCAGTTTTCGACATTCGGAGCTTACTATTACACCCTCGCTATTGTAACAGATTGTGTTCTTCGCAATACATATGTACATTTGAATACTGATAATACTTAAAAATGAATAAAAAGTCAACTACACTTATTCTTCTATGTATTACTTATATATTGTCCTTTTCGCAGACCTACCCAACTTTCGGTCCTGAAAAAGCCGTTACTATTACAGGCAACACACTGGATGCAATGGAACCGTTTATCTCTGCAGACGGGAATACCCTTTTCTTTAACAGTCTGAATAATGGTACAACAACAAGTCTATACTACGCAACACGTGTAAACGACACAACATTTACTTTTGTTGGTCAGGTAAATGGAGTTAATGATCCCACGCCCCACCTGGATGCAGTCGCGTCAATGGACTCGGCGAATAATTTTTTCTGGGTGTCTACCCGAAACTACCCGACCGTTTTCGAGAATTATCAGCATGGTTCTTATAATGCAGGCAGTGTTACAAAAGCCGGCCGGGTTAAGGGTAACTTCTATGTTTATACCCCGGGCTGGCTCATAATGGATGCCGCAATCAATTATAATGGAAAATTATTGATTTACTGCAATGCCTGGTTCAATAACTGCGGTGGCTTACCCTGTAAAGCCCGACTTGGTATAGCACAAAAATTAAATGATTCTACCTTTAATAAAACCACCACTTCAGAACAGGTACTGGCCAATATCAACGACTCAACCTACATTGTTTATGCACCCGAAATCACCAGGGACGGACTTGAATTATATTTTACCCGTATTAAAAACGGAACGACTTTATCTGAAATATGTGTCTCTGTCAGGACTTCTTTAACCGACGTATTCAGTATGCCCAAAGTAATTTATTCCAATCAACCGCAAATACCGGAAGCAGCGACAATAGTTCCCGATAAAAGCCGGATTTATTACCACAAAAAACCGGGTTCCCTTTATAAAATTTTTATGCGGTATAGAACTATTTCTACGGGTATAAATGAAAGATCAGCATCCAATTCAATTCTACTGTTTCCGAACCCTGCGGAAAGTGATTTCAGGATCATAATACCCGATACACAGCAAAATGTCGAATTGACAATTTATGATATGTTTGGGCAAACGGTACTTGTAACATCCCGGCAAACGGAGATCAATATCTCCGGACTTCAAAGAGGAATTTATACAGTTGTTGTAAAGTATGAAAGAAATTTATGGCAGCAAAAATTTATAAAGCAATAACAAAAGCTAAATATTATTTCTTATACAGTTTATTGTTAGTTTTATTTGAACAGGTTCATGCACAAACAACGTGGACAAAACATCCCACTCCGGTTTTAAGTCCATCGCAGACACTGTTTAATTGGGACGCATTTGCAACAGCTGATGCTTTTGTAATGAATGACGATGACACGCTAAAAATGTGGTATGCGGCTACAGGATGGGTGAATAGTGTTATGCATGTAAGAATAGGATATGCCTGGTCTTTGAATGGAATAAACTGGAATCAATATGCGGGAAACCCGGTTTTGGATGTGGATCCTGATACCGCCAGGTTTGATTCAGATGGGATTGAAACGCCCACAGTAATAAAGGATCTTTCGGCGCCTGCCAATCAACGTTATAAACTCTGGTATGCAGGAAGGAAGTCGAAAAACCCAACCGTACTTGATCATAAATTGGGTTATGCCTATTCCCCTGATGGAATAAATTGGACAAAATATCCGGGTAATCCTGTATTGGTTCCCGGAAATAATTCAAGTTGGTATAACACATTTCTTTCAAGTCCATCTGTAATTAAAGAGGGAACTGTTTACAAAATGTGGTTTACTACCCTCGACGCATATATAAACGGTCAACCGACAGATGGTAAAGGGAATATCGGGTATGCCACTTCAAGTAATGGTATTAACTGGACAGTACATCCGGCTGCTGTTTTAATTGCGGGAGATCAAAATAATTGGGATTCGGCATCCGCTGCAGAGCCAAGCGTTTTAAAAATCGGGAATACATATCACATGTTTTACTCCGCTCTTGATCAATGGACAATTGAAAATTTTCAAGTGGGTTATGCTCATTCAACAGATGGAATCAACTGGACGAAATCAACATTAAATCCGGTTCTGAAGGTCGGAACAGCCGGACAATGGGATCGCTACTGGGCTTCACATCCAACAGTAATGTATGATTCCACGATTTATAAATTTAAAATGTGGTATACGGGTAGGGATACTGCGAATATAAAAACATTAACTGACCACCATTGGGATATTGGTTATGCTGAGAGTAATTATATTACAGGGGTCAACTGGAATATCAGCTATGGCAACCTGCAGATTTTTCCAAATCCTTCTGAAAGTAACATTAATATTGTATTGCCTGACATGCAGCAACATGCAGAAGTAATAATTTATGATATGTTGGGCAAAGAAGTGCTTGTTTCATCAAGCCTGAATATCAACATTTATAACCTGCAAAGAGGAATTTACATTTTACTTATAAAACAAGGAGAAAACAGTTCGATACAAAAGCTGGTAAAACAATAGTATTCCGATTTCCCAATGCATTTTAGCCTATCTTTAGTTATAAATAAGTGACAATGCAAACATCCTTCACCAAAATGATGGGTATTGAATTCCCGGTTATCATGGCCCCAATGTTCCTGGTGAGCAATACCGCTATGATCATAGCGGCCCTTGAAAACGGTATAACTGCAGCTTTTCCGGCTCTCAACTACAGGACTGACGCTGAATTGCGTGCTGCTATTTCTGAGATAAAGGCCAGAAGTAAGAAACCATTTGGTGTAAACCTTATTGTAAATAAATCGAACTATAAATATCATAGCCAGCTGGCCACCTGTGTAGAACTGAATGTGGATTTTATTATAACCTCGCTTGGTAATCCCAAAGAGGTAATTGATAAATGTAAAGCAAAAGGTATAAAGGTATTTTGCGATGTGGTTGACCTGAAGTATGCACAAAAAGTAGAAGCCCTGGGTGCAGATGGTGTTATTGCTGTAAATAACAAAGCCGGTGGCCATGCAGGAGATATGCCAGCAGAAGAACTGGTGCCGCTTCTGAAGAAGAACCTCAGGATATGTGTTATCTCCGCAGGAGGTATTGCAAGCGGAACACAGCTCAAACAAACACTTGACCTGGGAGCTGATGCCGTATCCATTGGTACCATTTTCATCGCATCAACGGAATCTCCCGTGTCACAGGAATATAAAAATGCACTTGTTGAGTATGGAGCTAAAGATATAGTTCGCACCACAAAACTATCAGGTACCCCCTGCACAGTGATCAATACACCTTATGTACAAACCCTGGGAACAAAAGAAGGGTTCCTGGAGCGCATGCTGCATAAAAACAAATTCCTAAAAAAATATGCGAAACTACTATTAGCTATAAAGGGATTAAAAACACTGGAAAGATCGGCCTTAGGAGCAACCTATAAAACCGTTTGGTGTGCAGGCCCGGCTATTGAATATATTCATTCTATAAGACCAGTGAAAGAGATTATTTCACAACTTACCCGGGAATATAAAGAAGCGCTAAATACCCCCTAAAAATACTTCCCGATATTATTCATGAACTCAACGGGGGCCGCACAGGGCTTATTGCTTTTTTGATTTATGAATACAAGGGTCGTTTCTCCCTCATTGAGTTTATCACCTGTTTCATTATAAACTTCGTAGAGAAATTTTATACGCACCCTGGGTATCTCAGGAACTATAGTTTTAATCGTAAGCAGATCATCATAAAAGGCCGGCTTCAAAAATTTAACGGAATAATCCATTACAGGTAAAATAATTCCACTATCCTCCAACCCTTTGTAGCTCATTCCCAATTGCCGGAGCGCCTCTACCCGACCTACTTCGTAATACTGTGCGTAATTACCATAATACACATAACCCATGCGATCGGTTTCAGCATAACGAACACGAATAGTTGTTTCAGAAATGTACATAATCTATATACTATATTTTTTCAAAAAGTCAATTAATAATGGATGAAAGTAAAGAAAAAATGTTTTTTTTATTTACAAGATAAAAGTACAATTTTTGGCCGAAAAAAAATTTTTCATTTAATGTTAGTTATATCAAATAAATTACTATCATTGCATCCCGTTAAAGAAGAGCAATAGCTAAACGCTACTATTGGCGGGACTTTCAGGAGATAAGTAAAAATTTCCACATAACAAAGAAAAAAGTTCTTTATTTACGGAAAAGTAAAAAAACAGAGACCAAACCCTTTTCGACCTGAAAAAAATTATTTTAAAAAAATCATAGCCGAAAAATTTTTTTATCTCGTTTTTATTTAAATATTTGTGCCATTAATATGATTTCTTATTCTATATTTATGAGATCATATTTTAGTTTTAAAAAGACTATAAAGATTAACCCATTATAACTCCCGTTTTTTTGAATGGAAAAAGAAAAAGATTATGTAAAGATTTGGGCCAACTGCCTCGACGTTATTAAAGACAATGTAAGTTCTCAAAGTTTCAAAACCTGGTTTGAACCCATTAAACCTGTTAAGCTTAGTGCAAACGTTTTAACCATTCAGGTCCCCAGCCAGTTCTTTTATGAATGGATTGAAGAACATTATATTACCCTTCTTAAAAAAACCGTACGTAAAGAATTGGGTACAGAAGGTCGTTTAGAGTATTCCATTATCATGGAAAACACTTATAACGCTAAACCTTATACCGTTAAGATTCCAACATTAAATAAAAAGGAGTTGAAAAACCCATCTGTATCAATGCCAATTGATACAGCTACAGGAGGTATCCGCAACCCATTTATTATCCCGGGCTTAAAGAAAGTAGTTGTTGAATCACAGCTTAACCCAAACTATTCATTCGAAAATTTCATTGAAGGCGATTGCAACCGTTTGGCCCGCTCTGCCGGATTTGCCGTTTCACAAAAACCCGGAGGAACTGCTTTTAATCCGCTCCTCATATATGGCGGGGTCGGACTTGGCAAAACACACCTTGCACAATCTATCGGAATTGAAATAAAAAAGAACGCTCCGGGCAAAACTGTTTTGTATGTAACTTCTGAAAAGTTTACCGTTCAATTTATTGATGCCATTAAAAACAACAACACCAATGATTTCGTTCACTTCTACCAGATGATAGATGCTCTGATCATTGATGATGTGCAGTACTTTGCCGGCAAGGACAAGACCCAGGATGTATTTTTCCACATCTTTAATCACCTGCACCAGAACGGCAAACAGATTGTATTGACCTCTGATAAACCTCCTGTTGAAATGCAGGGTATGGAACAGCGTTTATTGTCACGCTTTAAATGGGGCCTTTCGGCCGACCTACAGGTACCCGGCCTTGAAACACGCATAGCCATACTTGAAAAGAAAATGTACGCCGATGGTGTTGAACTGCCAAAAGAAGTATTGGAATACCTTGCTTACAGCATCACTACAAATATACGTGAACTGGAAGGAGCTTATATATCATTGCTTGCCCAATCATCTATGAACAAAAAGGCCATTACACTTGAACTGGCCAAACAGATGATCGACAAGTTTGTTAAAAATACAGCCCGCGAAGTTTCTATCGATTATATCCAAAAGGTTGTTTGTGATTACTTCGACCTGCCTATCGAATTGTTGAAATCAAAGACCCGCAAACGTGAAGTGGTTCAGGCCCGCCAGATAGCGATGTTCTTTGCCAAGAATATGACAAAGTCTTCATTGGCAACTATCGGAATGCATTGCGGAGGCAAAGATCATGCTACTGTATTACATGCCTGTCGTACTGTAAACAACCTGATGGATACGGATAAACGTTTTAAAAACTATATTTCAGAGCTGGAAAAAAAGATCGCCCTGCAATAAAACAGAACTAATTAAAAGTATACGGGGCGCTATTGGCGCCCCTTTTTTGTATTGCTTTACTATTGATAATCTGATAAAAGTAAAATGAGATCCAAAGCTACCAAACCAGAGGAATATATTGAATCCCTCCCTGCCGACAGGAAAGAGGCGATTAGTGAATTGAGAAAAGTAATTCTGAAAAAACTTCCAAAAGGTTTCAAAGAAGTGATGAGTTATGGTATGTTGGGCTATGTTATACCCCATTCATTGTACCCTGATGGCTACCATTGTAATCCCGCCCTGCCGCTGCCATTTATTAACATTGCCTCACAAAAAAATTTCATAGCAATATACCATATGGGGATTTATGCTGATAAGAAATTGCTGGCCTGGTTTACAAAAGAATATAGCCGGTACAACAAAACTAAATTAGACATGGGCAAAAGCTGCCTGCGATTTAAAAATATTGACCAGATACCATTTGAATTAATTGGCGAATTAGCTTCAAAAATTACCCCGCAAGAATGGATAAAGGTATACGAATCCCAAATGAAAAAACGGTAAGTATATTAGCAACAAAATATCTACGACATGAAAAATCTGGCATCAATTTTCATTTTAACTGTTCTTATTTCCGCTTGCGGCAACAACACTAACAACATTGAGCAGGCTAATAATAAAACAAACAACCCGGAACAAACGAGTGATGGTGCCAAACAAAAATTCAACATTCAAACCAAAGAATTTTTCCAGCTTGATAGCTCCGACTATATCCTTTTTCCGCTGGCTGCCGGAGAAACGGGCAATGGCAATCTCTCAGATAGCAGAGATTACAAGGAATCTGCGACTGATTATTGGAATATCATTTTTTACAATAAAAATACAGGAGACCATCACCTGCTTGATGAAAAGAAAAAAATGCTCATCCACTCATACAACAACAGGAACTCCGATTATAATGTTCCCCAACAGTACTACAAAAAAATATTTTACACTATAACAGCATTTGACTATAATGGCGACAACATATTCAGTCGTGAAGACCCGGTATATCTATTCGTTTCAGATACCGATGGAAAAAATTTCAGACAATTAACACCGGATAATTACAACCTTTATTCGTGGCAAATGATAAAAAACACTAATACATTGATCATGGTATTGACTAAGGATAGTAATAGCAATAAAAAGTTTGATGGAGATGATGAAAAAGTGGCGATGTCAATTGATCTAAACACCAATAAACCTGCACAGGAAGTATTCAGCAGCAATTTCAAAGGTAAGCTAAATGAGCTTTTTGATAGAAATTGGAAAGAACAAGAATAAAATGAAATTCAAGACTTAAACTCAGAAAATCAAAATAACTGAAAAAAAACAATTCCTGCCATATTGTCGCAAATAACAATTGGCAATAATTTTGAGACTCTACACGTTAGTTACCATCTTGTTGGTAATTCATCGATAAATGGGACTATATTATCATTAACTTTATTAACTAATTTTAAAAATCAGAAATCATGGCAGTAGAATTAACCGACGCTAACTTTGATCAGTTGGTACTAAAATCAGACAAACCCGTATTAGTTGACTTTTGGGCAGAATGGTGTGGTCCTTGCCGCATGGTGGGGCCAGTTGTAGAAGAACTTTCGAAAGATTACGAGGGAAAAGCTGTGGTTGGAAAAGTAAATGTGGATGTTAATCCCAATATTTCCGCTCAGTTTGGCATTCGCAATATCCCTACAGTCTTGTTCTTTAAAAATGGACAAATAGTTGATAAACAGGTAGGGGCCGTTCCGAAAAACATTCTCGACGGCAAGTTAAAAGCGCAACTATAAACAGTTCAATGTTCCGTGTTCAAAGTTTAGCTGCAATTAAATTTTGAACACGGAACGTTTAACCTTGAACACAGAACGTTGAACCAATTACCCACCCAGCAATTACAACAATTTTCCCACCTCGAATTTATCGCACGCCAGGTAGTGGAAGGCTTTATTACGGGTCTGCATAAAAGTCCCTTTCATGGCTTTTCCGTTGAATTTGCTGAACATCGCTTATATAATAAAGGTGAATCCACAAAACATATTGATTGGAAATTATACGGCCGTACTGACAAGTTGTTTGTAAAACGGTATGAAGAAGAAACCAACCTTCGATGCCACATAATCATTGACAGTTCTTCATCTATGTACTTTCCTGTGGATGAAAAAAAACAAAAGGAACAGCAAAATAAGATCACTTTTTCGGCCTACTGTGCCGCCGCATTGATTGAACTGTTGAAACGCCAGCGTGATGCCGTCGGACTAAGTGTTTTTGATGAAAAACTTGAGCTGCATACACCTGCCAAATCAAGTCCAGTGCATCACAAAATGCTGATCCACGAGCTAGAAAAACTTATCCAGTACAGGTCACCGCACGAACACAAAAAAACATTTGCCGTTGAGGCCCTTCACCAAATCGCGGAAGCCATTCACAAACGCTCACTGGTTATTTTGTTTAGCGACATGATGGACGGACGCAGTAAGCCGGAAGAGCTTTTTTCGGCACTTCAACACCTCAGGCATAACAAACATGAAGTGATACTCTTCCAGGTGATGGACAAGAGCAAAGAACTTGATTTTAACTTCGACAACCGGCCTTATAAATTCATTGACCTCGAAACAGGTGAAGAATTAAAAGTAAACCCCAGCGAGGTAAAAAATAATTACCTGGTCGCCATTAATCAATTTGAACGCGACCTAAAACTTCATTGCAGCCAGTACCGCATAGATTTTGTGGAAGCCAATATTGACAAGGGTTTTGAACAGATACTGATGCCGTATTTATTGAAACGCAGCCGTATGCAATAAGGGGTATTGACAAAACCCATTTTTTACATTATATTTGCAGGATAACTCAAACTAAAACCTTATGAAGAACCTTTTCTCATCAGCATTATTAGTTTTAGCAGTGACGGGAAGTTTGCTGGCAGTTAATTGCCGCAGATCAATACAAAGTATTTCGGCAAATGAAGTGAAAGTTGAGGTTGTGATCAACAAAGATCAATTAAGCAGTTTTGCGCGTTTGGCTGAATCCATACCTGAAGGTTCTACAATAAAGTACGCCAAATCTGAAGGGGGACGACTTAGCATACAGGATAATAAAGTAAAAATAATCTGGCTGACTTTGCCACAACAAAGCAGCATTACCATATCATATATTGTTAGTACGGAGTCTTTAAAAGAAGGCAACTATTCCATCAGCGGCAATTTCTCATATGTTGATGGCGGACTTACAAAGGATTTTGATATCCCCGCGAATAATTTCACTATTAACAGCAGCCGTGTTGCAAGCACCTCTTCGGCATCTGCAAGTGAATCTGCGGCTCTTATCAACAAAGTTATGACCGGAAATATATTCGCTACTTCAAAAGTAACTTACGCAATTCAGATCCTTTCAACAAAAGACAAACTACCTGCTGACCATTTCTATAAGAATAAAGTGCAAGAGGTTAAAATTGAAACAACCTCTGATGGCACAAACAAATACATTATGGGAGCATATAAATCAAGTAATGAAGCTATAGCTACACGCGATAGTCTTGTTAAAAAAGGTTATAATGACGCCTTCGTTGTTGCTTATAGCAACAACCAGCGTATTACGCTTGAAGAGGCCAAATTGCTGGAAGCCGGCAAATAATTGCTGACAGAAGAAATTCAGACAGCCTCTCGGATTTAACGGGAGGCTGTTTTGTTTAAGGTGACCGAAACGCTCCTGTTCTATATTGTAAAATAATTTTTTACTAATGAAAATGAATAACATGCTTGGATCTGTATTATTAATTTCCCTTTTTTTAGGAAGGGCAATGACAGGTGATTGCCAAAGAACCATCCAACCCATTACTCCTAATGAATTGAAAGTTGAGATTACCATTAACAAAAGTCAGTTCAAAGGGTTTGCCCGCCTTGCAGAATTTGTTCCGGAAGGTTCGGTCATTAAATATGCCAAAACTGAAGGCGGCACATTTATGGTACAGGATAACAAAATAAAATTTATCTGGCTGACCCTGCCAAAACAGGATTTTATTACTGCTTCATATGTTATTGGTACCGAAGCATTAAAAGCAGGCAAATACCCTGTGAGCGGTAAGTTCTCCTATACGGAAGGTGAACAAACAAAAGAAATTGAAATTCCGGCAACAACTTTTACGGTTACCGGTAACCAGGTAGCCAGCTCTGCACCCTCAAGCCCTGTCACACCTTCGGAAAGCACAGCCATAAGCAAAGTTCCTGAAACCAAATCAGCAGAAGCAAAAACCGCTCCCGAAACCAAAGTTGCGGCAGAAACGAAAGCTTCAAAAGTAACATACTCACTTCAACTCCTTTCGACAAAAGATAAATTAGCCGGCGATTACTTCTCAAAAAAATATCAGATAGCAGATCCTGTTAGAGTTGAAACGGTTGATGGCTTAAATAAATATATGCTGGGTGAATTCAGATCAACAGAGGAAGCTGTTACTTATCGTGAAGGTTTAACTAAAAAGGGTTGCAAGGATGCCTTTGTTGTTCCCTACTCAAATAACAAACGGATTACATCTGATGAGGCCAAGCGGCTTGAATCAGGCAAATAATATTTCGTATATAAGAAACAAAAAACCTCTTGAAACTTCAAGAGGTTTTTTGTTTAAAGAAGTAATGTTGATCACACCTTAGCCAACACAGGAAAACGCAATTGCGCAAGGTAAAAAGACCCGAACAGGATCGTGTTATAGAACAGATCACCCAATAAGGTCATACGAAAAAATGGCACACCCAATACATAAGTATTCAGCATTCCCGAAGTTCCATTTGGCATACCCTCTGCAGCCCATACCCCAAAATTGGTTATCAAAAAGAAGATCACAGACGAAGCCAGGGAGGCGATAAACAAGCTTCCGGGCTTTACCCTGTCACGCAGGCCCCAGCCAATAAACACAGTTATCGCGAAAGCAACATAAACATAGATCATTGTATTGTGGAAGCCAATGATAAGGTCACTGATAAGCATAGCAACAAAAGGAATAATAAACGCCATGCGCTTATTGCTCATGCAGGCCCCACCAAACAAAGCCATCGCGGCAATAGGCGTAAAATTAGGGATATGTGGAAAAACACGGCTAAGTGCAGCTACAAAAACAGCTACAGTTATAAACAGGAAACGGGCATTCAGGTTTGTTGAGTTCATGGTATTAATGTTATTCTACAAAAATAAGAGATTTTATCCCTTTAAAAAACAAAAGATGATTAGTTTTTAAACATATTGTTATTTATAAAGATACAGGCATGAAAGTAATTATGAACCACTTTTCTTTTCACGTAAAGGAGGAAAGGGAGTTCATGGTCGTTTTCAAATACGTTGCTTCGCGGACTTTGCGCCTTTGCGCGAAACCGGTATAAAGAATACTTTGTTGTACGTCAAAGAACAATGTATATTAGCAGCACTTTGAAAGCATCCGATAAATACCTGCTGCCTATCACCTTCCTTATGTTGGCATTTGTATTCTATTACAGATCATTGGGTATTTATTTTCTTTCCGACGACCTTACCCAGATCCACATCATGAGCAGGGTTGGCCTTGCCGGGATAACACACAATTTTGATATTGCCTTCATCCGCCCGTTGCCTTATATATTCATGGCCATACTGCATAACTTGTTCGGACACACATCGGCTTTGCCATATCATATCTGGAACATTATTATACACGCACTCAATTCCTGGTTGGTGTTTTTGCTATACGTTGCCTGGATGAAACGTTATACTGAAAATACAGACGATGCTGTTGTTGCCGGTATTATTGCAGGCTTGTTATTCCTCGCTCTGCCCTATCAAAGCGAAGCGGTTACGTGGGTGGCAGCGACTGTTGACCTGATGGTTACGACATGGACCTTAGTTACGATCCTTCTATACTTTAAATACAGAACAGGAAACAATAAACGCTACCTCTATGCGTCGTTACTTGCATTTTTTATGGCGCTGATGTGTAAAGAAGCGAGCATATTCATTCCTGTATTGATATTTGTGTCAGAATGTATTGAATATTGGCCGAAGCGCGATTACGGCAAGCCTTTTAAAACAACTTTATTGTACGCAGCCTGGTTCCCTTTGTACATTTTTATGCGCTACTTCTTTTTGGGGGAACTGATCGGCGGTTACCACGAAATGCACACGGTATTTAGTCCATTACTAATCTTATACAATGCCGGCTTATACACAGCAAAGTTCTTTGCTTTTTATCGTTTACTTCCAGATGGGATAAGAGAAGTGCTCAAACTCATTGTACATAATAAGATCATATTAATTATCACCGTTTTAGCTGCGACCACTATTACACTTTACTTCCGCAACTATTTTAAACAGCTTTTCCTGAATAAGCCGGCTCTATTGCTATTTATGGCTTTTTATATTTCCCTTATCCCTGTAATAAACCTTGAGACCTCATTCATCGGCGATTCTCAGTCCGACCGGTATGGGTACATTCCTGCTATTTTCTTTTTGATGTTATTTACCTACCTGTTAAATGAAATATGGAGCAGAAAAGTATTGTTTGCAATATGCGCTTGCTTAATGATATGGTTTTATGCCGGCGCGCAGACTATAGGATCCAACTGGGTTGCGGGCAGCGCGATTGCCGAACCTATTATCAGAAACTTTGTCCCGGCAGAAGGAACAGATTATATTTTAAATTTACCCGATAACTATAACGGAACCTATATGTTAAGAACGGGGTTTGCAGATGGAGTTTCATTAATGCATAGCAGAGACCTTACCAAGCAGAT
>JAEUTS010000212.1 GCA_016787005.1 Bacteroidia bacterium | reverse complement strand
CCGTCCGCGTCACCCAGGTAAGTTGAGAATGCTACCAATAACAAGTTAACCGCGTTTAACATTAGCTCAACACACATAAATATAATAATCGCGTTACGACGAATTAATACGCCAAATACACCAATTGAAAACAAAACTGCGCTAAGCAGTATATATAGATTTACAGGTATTTGTAACGCAGTCTGCATGGTTTATGAATGTGTATTTTTTTTTCCTAAAAGCACTACCCCTGTCATTGCTGCTAAAAACAACAATGTTGAAATTTCAAAAGGCAATAAAAACTTACTGAATAACACTTTTCCTAAATTACTTATAAGCCCGATGCTTGTGGCATTGTTACTTACAGCAAATTCAATATCGTAAACGCGAATGGCGCCAACCAAGGTGATAAGGAGAATACCTCCTGCAATAGTGGCCACTATCTGAGAAAAGACCGTTTTGCTTGGCTCGGCTTCTTTATTGAAATTCATCATCATAATTACATACAGGAACAATACCATAATTGCGCCGGCGTAAACTATCACGTGAACTGCGGCCAGGAATTGGGCATTAAGTAAAACATAATGACCTGCGATCGCGAAAAAGGTCATGATGAGGAACAGCACACTGTAAACCGGATTTTTGGAAACTACAACCATAAGCGCACTTATGATAGCGATGAAAGATAGTAGATAAAATAAATATACTGTCATAACTTTAAAGTTGGCAGTGGCCGGAGGCAGTGGCAGTATACCACAACTCCAGATTCATCGCCTAATGTTTTTGTTTTAACTGTTTTCCATCATAAAGTTTGTTATGTGCAAACTCCGGATGTTTTTTAAACTCCAAAACTGCCTGGGTTTGACGTTTGGTTACATCAATCCGTTTAGCTTTATCAACAGGTTCCACCAATATATTTTTTCCGTAAATAAATTCATCCCGTGTGAAAGTTGAAGGAACAATGCGATCGGTGAGAAATATCGCTTCCTTCGGACAAGCCTCTTCACATAAGCCACAGAAAATGCAACGCAGCATATTGATCTCATAGATGCTTGCATATTTTTCTTCTCTATATAAAGTCTCTTCGCCCTTTTTGCGCTCGGCAGCCGTCATTGTAATGGCTTCAGCCGGACATGCAACTGCACACAACCCACAAGCTGTGCAACGTTCCGCTCCGGCTTCATCACGCTTTAAAACATGCTGTCCGCGGTAAACACCGCTAAAAGGGCGCTTTTCTTCGGGATAATTTATCGTAGCTTTCTTTTTAAAGAAGTGGCTGAACGTGATACGCATGCCATTTAAAATAGCAGGGATATATAACCGCTCAATAAGCGACATTTCCTTTTTTACAACTATCTCAGACCTGTTTGTAAGCATTTAAAAAAGTTTGTAGTTGGCTATTTGCCAACTTATTTAATGCAATCTTCCTCCCAAATACATCACAATTCCTGTAACTGCAATATTAATAAGCGATAATGGAATTAATATTTTCCATCCTAAATTCATCAATTGGTCATAGCGGAAACGCGGCAGTGTCCAACGCACCCACATGAACAGGAATATGAAAAAGAAAATCTTCGCGAATAAAAACACTGAACCTAAAATAGCCAGTATGTTTGCATCGTGAACATAGCGGCCAATTAATGGCATGTTATACCCTCCGAAATATAAAGTAGAGATCACCGCAGATGAAATGAACATGTTAATGTATTCAGCGAACAAATAAAAACCGAGTTTCATTGAACTGTATTCTGTATGATAACCCCCAACCAATTCTGTTTCACATTCAGGCAAATCGAAAGGTGCGCGATTGGTTTCAGCAAAAGCACATATAATAAAGATCAAAAATCCGAGCGGCTGATAAATTATATTCCAGTGCCAGCCCGTTTGCATCGCAGCAATATCACGCAGGCTTAATGTGCCGGTATGCATTACAAG
>JAEUTS010000199.1 GCA_016787005.1 Bacteroidia bacterium | reverse complement strand
CTTAAGTTGGGGCCGGACAATAAATTATATGCCTGCGGAAAGGGTTTTGTATCAGAGATACTTGTTACTGGGAGCGGGCCAGTGATCTCAACTTCTTCAACTCCTGCAAGCGCTTGTAACTCCTGCAATGGTACAGCAACTGTTACTTCGATTACCTGTACGAATATTTCAGGTTATTCTTATAAATGGAGTCCCGGTGGACAGACCACGCAAACCGCAACAGGATTATGCCCGGGAAACTATACTGTTACCCTTTCAAATTGTTATAGCATTCATTCGGCCACTGTAACAGTTACCGGAGGAAACGGAACACTACAATTAACCGGCTCACAAACAGATGCTGGCTGTTCAACTTTAGGTAGTGCATCAATAGTTTCCACATCAGGTGGAACAGGTGTCTTAACCTATAAGTGGAGCACCGGCGCATCAGGTGTTAGTTCGATCACCGGCCTGAGTGCAGGAACGTATGTTGTTAGTGTTACTGATGCTTCGGGTTGCACCGCGGTAAGGCCATTTACCATTACCCAGCCTTTGCCTATGAATATTACTTCTCAGCTGGGTACTCAAAATGTGTGTGGGGCAGGTAATACAAATGGAAGTGTGTATGTAAACATAGGAGGAGGAGCTGCTCCATATTCATTTTCGTGGAGTAATGGACAAACTACGCAAATTGCAACAGGTCTTTCAGCAGGTATTTACACAATTACAATTACCGATGGCAATGGTTGTCGTATTTCCACTTCTGTTACCATAACTACTGTGCCGGCGGTAGCTTTTTCGCTAACTCCAGCTCCTACCACATGTGGATTAAGTAATGGTTCGGCGACAATTAATGTTTCCAGTGGTACCGGCACCATAAGTTGGTCATATTCGCCCGGCGGATTAGGAACTGGATCGTTTGGAGGTACAAGCCATACCTTATCAGGACTATCGGCTGGTACTTATACGGTATCTATAACCGATGCCAATAAATGTTCAAAAACAGGGGTTGTAAATATAGCCCCTTCTTCAAACGCTGTTATTGCAACGTTTACATATCCAACTGTTTGTATCGGTAAACCAGTGATATTTACAAATACGGGCTCAACAGGCACTTATAGCTGGACAATTTTTGCTCCGGTAAATGTAAGCGGCACAACAGTCAATTTTTCATACACTTTTTTAACTGTGGGAACGTATAATGTGAATCATACGGTTACAAGCGGAGGCTGCAGCACTACGGTTACAAATACAATAACGGTAACCACCTGTACCGGCCCGACTGTGACTGCAACAGGCAATTCGGTATGTCCCGGCTCTTGTGCATCAGTTAACTCAAGCGGTGCAGGCGGTACCGGCCCATATACTTATTCGTGGAGTAATGGTGCCACAACGCAAAATATTAATTCTTGTCCGGCATTAACTACAACGTATACCGTAACAATAAGAGATACGGGTGGTAACAGCTCAACTTCAACAGCTGTTGTTACAGTCAATCCTGCTGTAACAGTAAGTGTTACAGCGACCAATATAAGCTGTAACAGTGGGACGGGTTCAATAACAGCCTCGGGAAGCAATGGTACCAGCCCTTATACATATAGTTGGAGTAACGGTGGCACTTCATCTCAAATCTTAAATCTCACATCTCAAATCTATACTGTTACTGTTACAGACAACAAAGGTTGCACTTCAATTTCCAGCGCTGCAATAATTTCACCACCTGCTTTATCCGGACAATTTGCAAAAGGAACAGCCAATTGTATTGGTTGTGGCTGTAAAGAATGGGTAATGGTAACTGCGACCGGAGGAACAAGTCCTTATAGTTATACCTGGTCGGATGGATATGTAAACAGGTATAAAAACAAACTATGCCCCGGAACATATTCTGTAAATCTTACCGATAAGAATGGCTGTAGCATTAGTATAAATTTAACAGCACCCTGATTAAATAGAGGTTCGGGAGGACAATAGGATTTTACAAAATGTCAATTCCGCAACTATTTCAGCCTCAATAAAGCAAAATTTAAATGAACTAAATCGTAATCAATTGAATATCTTTGAGTGTTAAAACGCTAATGATAAAAACGTAAACTTAAAGAAATATGAAAGGATTCAAATCAAGCATAGAAAAGGATACATTGGAAAACACAAACTTCCGGAAAGTATTATACACAAGTAAACACCTTCAGCTTGTACTCATGAGCCTTAAAGGAGGCGAAGAGATCGGGGAAGAAATTCATCAGGACAATGACCAGTTTTTCCGTTTTGAAAGCGGAACAGGAAAATGTATTATTGATGGAAATGTTTATGACGTGAAGGACGGCGATGTTATTATTGTTCCCGCTGGAGCGAAACATAATATTATTAATACCGCCGCGGGCACGGAATTAAAAATGTACACCATTTACGCCCCACCACATCACAAAGATGGAATTGTAAGGCATACAAAAGAAGATGCCGAAAAAAACGAAGCGGAATTTGAAGGTATAACAACCGAGTAATTTTTTCGAACAGGGTGATTTATACTTTCATTAGCCTTGATTATTTACTTATAGCACAGGAATAACTCCAACCACTTTAAGTGGCTATTTCCTCGCTACAAGCAATTTCCATCCGGGGATTGACATGGCAGTAACCGGTTTCTCAATTTTTAATCCGGCATTCTTTTGCCACGATTCTATTTCAGAAGTTGACCAGGTTCCTGAAGAACTTGTAAGCGAAAAATAAAGTCCGGTGGTAGATGCAATGATGCCGCCTTCACCCGGTTTTTCGGCTCGTATAAATTCGCCAATACCGTAAATGCCTCCCGGCTTTAATGCCCGTGCAATTTTTTTAGCAAGCGCGTTGTTTTGCTCTGTTGTAAAGTGGTGTACAACATTATTGATCATGATAAAGTCGTATTGCTCCGTTCCAAGGTCATCGGTGAGGGCGTTGCCGGCCATGTATTTCACCCGCCCTGTATTATCATATCGTTTGGCAATTTTGCCGGCGCTGTCCATAGCACCTGCTAATTCCAGTATAGTACTTGATAGTTCAGGATGTTTTTTACATAATTCAATTGAATACAATCCGTGTGAACCGCCAATATCGAGCATTTTTGTCGCGCCCTTTGGCAGTGGTATCTTTCCTGCCAGTTCTTTGGCTGCATTTATCGAGAGGTCACGCATTCCTTCCTGGTATAGTTCCCATTCCTTTGGTGAAATAGAGCCATGCAGTTCCAGAGTTTTACCTGTGCGTACATAATCTTCCAGCTTGGCCATCCAGTCCCATTCCAATAACTGGAACCGTAATTTTCCTATTAAATTCGATTCGCTTTCTTTCAGCAGCCATTTATAATACTTTGGTTTTAATGAATATTTTCCGTCTATCCATTGCAGGTAACCTATTCCAACAAGGCAATCAAGCAATTGTTTTGT
>JAEUTS010000195.1 GCA_016787005.1 Bacteroidia bacterium | reverse complement strand
TTTGTACACACACCGCAAGTTTAATCACTTGCAAAGTTTGGGGAGCTTCGGCTCCCTTACTTTTTTTAACATTCTTTCTAACATACATACCCTAATAATAGAAAAGGGCCGTCTCCTTTTGAGACAGCCCCTTATTAAAGCAAAAGGAGTCCCAACCCTGAAAGGGTTGAAGGTTTTTTATATCAACACATTCAACCCGCCTCAGGCGGGTTGGGAAGTTGTTTTTGACGTTTTTCCTCCGGTTTCACCGTAGGTTATTAAAATTCAAGCCCTTCGGGCTTAACTTAACGACATTGGAATTTAGGGGGCTTATTGATAAGCCGGGCACCTGTCAGGCGACCATGTATAGCAATCTCCAAAATAAAATAAAACACCCAGGTGCAGATTAAACTCTTTCCATTTAAAATCGTAGCGCTGCTCTACGTAAGGTCTTAAACAACCCGTATTTTTCATAATGCCGATCCCTACCTTTTCTGAAATATTGTTTGGCTTGGCAACACTTCCAGTAAAATCATCAGAATTTTGCCAGCGGTTATAATAGGCTGCAGCGAGGGGATAGATGGTCCAGATACGGTTGGGAAAAAGTGAGTACTGAAGCGCCAGTCCGGCGTAATATTCGTGAATATCATTGAAAGGAAAAAAGTAGTGTATCTGCGGTGAAACGGCGATGCGTTCGGTAACCGGAATAAATGCCCTGAGTTCAGCCGCAATTCCGTTGCTTTGGAAATTATAAATACCGCCCGCTCCAAGCGCCCAATTGCCCTGGGAGATCCCAATCCGGCAAATGAATAAAAAAATAACAAGTATAGCGGCTCTCATTTTAAAATCGTATTCCAATAATAAGAACATCGTCAACCTGTTCCAGTTTCCCCTTCCAATTATCGAAAGTGGTATTCAGAATTTCCTTTTGTTGTGTGCATGATTTTTTAGCTGAATCCACAAGCAATTGTTGAAGCTGCTTGTATTTATACTTCTTCCCATTGGGTCCTCCAAATTGGTCTGCATAACCATCTGTAAAAATATAAACCTGGTCGCCGGGGTAAAGTTCAATGTCATTATTGATGAATGATTGCGCAGTTCCGATATGAACACCAATAGGTTGTTTGCTTGCCTTTATCTCTATGAATTGGGCCTCAGAATTTACATTGCGAATTATCCAAAGGGGATTATTGGCGCCCGCGTATTCCATTTTCCATTTTCCATTCTCCATGCCAAATGCAAGAAGGGCGATATCCATACCGTCTTTGTTTTCTTCATCAGCTCCTGTTTGCTGCAACGATTTAATGACGCCTTCGCGTAGGTGATTTAAAATTTCTGAAGGTTTTGAAATGCCGCGCTGCACCACAATCTCGTTTAACAATGACATGCCGATAATACTCATGAACGCACCCGGGACACCATGACCCGTACAATCGACCGCAGCGACAAATTTTTTGCCATCCTTTTCGGCTGCCCAATAAAAGTCACCACTGACAATGTCTTTGGGTTTATATAACATAAAGTGCCCGGGAAGAAATTTATCGAGTGCATTTTGTTTGGGTAAGATCGCGGTTTGTATGCGGCGCGCATAATTAATACTGTCAGTTATATCTTTGTTTTTTTGTTCGATCTCATCATAAGCTTTTTTTAGTTCTACATGTCGCAGTCGGTGAATCTCGGCTTCACGTTCAGATCGTTCGGTCGCAAATTGTGTCTGAAGATTTTTTAACCGATTACTGGCTTCCTCGCCGGAAACTTCACTTTTTATTTTAAAGGATAATTCGATATGCTCAATAGCTTTCCATGGTTCATGTGATTGTTTATACACTTCGCCAATGAGTTTATGTATACGGGTAAGTTTTGGTTTTACATTCAACTCTTCGGCAATAATACGGGCTTGTTCCAGTTTTTCAAGTGCCGGACCAGATTTTTTTTCTTTGAGATACAACTCCCCTAATTCCGTATTTGTTGTGATAATTCCCTGCTTGTGATTAACTAAAGTCCGTATTTCAAGGCTGTGTGACAAATATTTTTCAGCCTGCAGGTAGTCTCCTTTGGTTTTATATATTACCCCCAGATCATTCAAAGCTCTTCCGCTACCGGTTTTTTGTCCCATATTTTCATACGCTTCAAGAGTTTTGTTTGTCAATCCGATCGCTTCATCCAGTTTTCCCAGCTCTATATAAACAGTGGCCATTGCACTTTGTATCCTGGTCTTTCCGTACACTTCTTCTTCTGCCACAGATTCAAAACATGCAAGCCCTTTTTGAAAATGATCCAATGCTTCTGAATGATCTTTCAGGTTGGAGTAAAAAACACCTAGTGCATGATGTGCCCAGCCGGTTCCCAGTTCGCTTTTTGCGTCTTCAGCAAATTTTAATGATTTTAGTCCATATTCAAAAGCGACATCATAATTACCCATGTCCCAATGTATATAGGCACTAAAGCTCAATGCTTCTGACAGACCTACTTTGCAATCAGCATCTTCAAATATTCTGATCGCTACTTTTCCTTTGGCGAGCGATTCGTTGAATTGTGACTGTGTCCAAAGGTAAAATCCTTCATACATGGACTTATAGCCTTCGCCGGGTCTATAATTGATGCGATTTGCTATTTCCACTGCATTTGAAAGCATGGCGATGCATTTTTCCATATCAACTTCAATATAAAACCGGCACAAATGAAACATCTGTTCGACTTTTTGGATGCTGTCGGGGAGGTTTTTTATTTTGTTGATACGGCCCTCTATTTGCGCAATATAATCCGCCATTCTGTTGAATACTTTTCTGTCCTGGATAAAGATATTCTATTTCGAAATTAAAAATTTTCTTGTGATAATCCTGTCTTTGAATTGAGCGCTGAGTAAATAGAATCCGGAAGCAAGTTCTTGTGCATTGACAGTTATTTTATTTTTACCCGATGGCATATCGCCTGAACATACTGTTTTAAGGACTTGCCCTTCCGGGTTTGTAATTAGTATTTTAATGTTTGTATTTTCTTCAAGATCCAGGTCAAGGTCAAAACTATTATTAGCAGGATTGGGGTAAACCATTCCTAAAAAATCATTTATTGCGGAGTTGTTGTTTATACCTGTAATGGTTCCGGGGGTTGTCATGATCGCCAATTGTAAATGCCAGCCTGGATTTGTGCCAGAACCGGAATAGGCTCCGCGATACGTCCAGTTGTAAGTTGTACGGTTAAAATCTTTATCCCAATCGGTAAAACTCTGGAACAATGAACTGCTTGTGGAAGTGCCTTGTAATTGTCCGCTTTTTGGATACAGGTCGAGTGAGGACAGTGTTGTAGATGCTGAGTTGATATAGTTCCCGGCATTAGCATAAGTATCCGGTATATTGTTTACGTCATTTGTAAACCCGCTTATAGGCGATGAGGTGCTGAATGCTGCATTTGCATAACAATATTGACTGAACCCGGTATTAGGATTGTATAAGCGGATTCCTCCTGTTGATGAGTTCGACAAAACTGTATTATGAAATACGCTTATGCTTCGTGGACTAAATCCATTTTGACTGGTGATATAAACAGTCCTGGTACCGGGGTCCTGGTGGTTGACAAATACATTACTATATAGTGCTGTGTTTCCCGTGACCTGTATAAGAGCTTCGACAGGATTCTCATAAAAAAAATTGCCATAAACTTCATAATGATCATTGCTGCCGAAACCCGTTCCCGGCAAAGCTCCGAGTAATACTACCGGTCGGGCATTTGCTCCTGTTGAGGCATTACTTGCCTTACTCCAGACATTGTAACGGATGATGGTAGTTTGATTATCATTTGCTGTGCCGGAAAAATTGTCACGCACAGTATCAAGCTGGTGTTTTATTTCCATATTATAGCCAACTGTATTCATAACAAGGTTGTTTTCGATAAGGCCCGCAACAAAAGGGGCTTCGCCGGTTGAGTTGCCAAGATAAAGGCCGGTACCTGCTCCAATAATAGTATTGCCCCTTATAACCCAGTTCCATGCACTGCATTTTGTACTTATGCCAACTATTTGCTGGTTGTTGCCATGGTTAATAATATAGTTATTCTCAAGAGTGATATGATGCGCCCAATTTCCTTTTGTGCCTTCCGCCTTTACCGCGTCAAC
>JAEUTS010000165.1 GCA_016787005.1 Bacteroidia bacterium | reverse complement strand
GTATGATTTATCCGGATCAAGGAAACTGCTTTTTTCCCTTGGTTTCTCTTCAGTTCTCACTACCCAATAGGCCATGAGAACTATCAATGCTGCTAACAGCAAAATGATACTTAGTTTGAATAGCATGGCGTTATAATTTTTGGTTACACAAATATAACTCAAACACCGCGCCAGTATTGTTATCCCAGTGTTAAAAAATGTTAAAGCTTGTAGCCAAGGCTTAAAATCAGTGAATACGAATATTTGTGAATACAACATGTAACAGGTAAATTCGCCCAATGAACAACGATCAGATAAACTCCTCAAAAGCTCCTGAGCCGGTGGGCCTGTATCCCCATGCTAAACGTGTAGGAAACCTTTTATTCCTTTCAGGTGTGGGTCCGCGTGAGCGCGGTACAAAAAAAATTC
Organism: Bacteroidia bacterium; assembly: GCA_016787005.1. GTDB lineage: Bacteria > Bacteroidota > Bacteroidia > JABDFU01 > JABDFU01 > JABDFU01. The sequence continues at coordinate 3,739 of JAEUTS010000165.1, read as the reverse complement.
CCGGTGTTGAACTTGATAATAATGGGAAAATTGTGAGTTATGATATTGAATTGCAGTGTCACAGTGTATTTCGTAATGTAAAATATATCCTGGAAGATGCGGGCAGCAGTTGGGACAATATTGTTGATGTTACCGTTTACCTGACAAATATGAAGGATGATTTTGCAAAGTACAATAAGCTCTGGGCCGAGTATTTTAAGACAAATCCACCCTGCCGCACAACGGTTGAAATTAATTGTCTGCCAACCCCAATAGCCATCGAATTGAAGGTAGTTGCAACCATTGAATAATCGCTGTTGTATGCTTCAAAATATCCTTTTGTGGGATTGTTTTAGCTTGTTTATCACTACCCAAAAACCTAAATTTGCCCTCCTTGTAAAAAAGCAGCACCCAATTGTATTATGAGTAAATACCCTGAATATAAATCCCTTGATCTTTCTCAAATCGGGAAGGACATTTTAAAGTTTTGGGATGAAAATAAAATATTTGAAAAAAGCGTAAGCTCCCGCGAAGGTAAAACACCTTTTGTGTTTTATGAGGGTCCGCCAAGTGCTAATGGCATGCCCGGAATTCACCACGTTATGGCGCGTGCCATCAAAGATATTTTTTGCCGATACCAAACGCTAAAGGGGAAACAGGTAAAACGTAAAGCCGGCTGGGATACGCATGGCTTACCTATTGAGCTTGCTGTTGAAAAGACATTAGGTATCACTAAAGAAGATATCGGAAAGAAAATATCGGTTGAGGATTATAACAAAGCTTGTCGCAAGGAGGTAATGAAATATACCGATAAGTGGGAAGAGCTTACCCGCCTTATGGGTTATTGGGTTGATATGAAAGAGCCCTACATTACCTATGAGAATAAATATATTGAAAGTGTCTGGTGGCTGCTCAATGATCTTTACAAAAAGGGGTTGTTATACAAAGGCTATACTATTCAACCTTATTCACCTGCAGCCGGAACGGGGCTAAGCTCGCATGAAATTAACCAACCGGGTTGTTACAGGAATGTGAAAGACAGGACGGGCACTGTAATGTTCAAGACAGATGGCAAACGATTTTTTGAGGGGGGGGCACCAGAGGTTTTTTTCCTTGCATGGACCACAACCCCCTGGACTTTACCATCAAATACGGCATTGGCTGTAGGTGCAGATATAACCTATGTTTTAGTTAATACATATAACCAGTTTACAGGAAAAAATATTTATGTTATTCTTGCAAAGGACCTGGTAGAAAAATATTTCAATTCTAAAGCCGCTGAAGTTTCATTTTCTGATTACAAACCGGGAGACAAGCTTGTGCCGTATAAACTTCTCGATGAATTCAAAGGAAAGGATCTTGCGGGAATTTCATACGAGCAGCTTTTGCCTTTTGTAAAGCCCCGGGGCGATGCTTTTAAAGTGCTTCTCGGCGATTTTGTAACCACAACAGATGGAACAGGTATCGTACACATTGCGCCTAGCTTTGGTGCCGATGACTTTCGTGTTGCCAAACAAAACGGAATAGGTTCACTTACATTAGTCGATAAACGCGGCAAATTTTTACCTGAAGTAAAAGACGGAGTGTTTTTGTACGGTGATGAATATGTAAAAGAAGCCTACTTATCTGATGAAGAAAAGAAAACGGAGTTTGAAAAGCAGAAAAAGACATTAGAAGCTGCCGGAAAAATAAAAGACCTGAAAGTATACTTAAGTGTTGATGAACGGATTGTGCTGAAGCTCCAGGAAGAAGGAAAACTTTTCAAAAAAGAGACCTATGAACACAGCTACCCACATTGCTGGCGTACAGACAAGCCGGTTTTGTATTACCCGCTGGACAGCTGGTTCATTAAAGTAACTGCGGCGAAAGACAAAATGGTGGCGCTCAACAAAACCATTAACTGGAAACCCGAATCGACCGGTACCGGGCGTTTTGGCAACTGGCTGGAAAATGCAAACGATTGGAATTTGTCCCGCTCTCGTTTTTGGGGAATTCCGTTGCCGATATGGAGATCGGAAGATGGTAAAGAAGAAATTTGCATCGGGTCCGCAGAACAACTCAAAAATGAAATTGACAAGTCTGTGAAAGCAGGGTTGATGAAAACCAATCCATTAGCTGCTTTCAGTCCAGGAAACAATTCAAAACAAAACTATAATACATTCGATCTGCATAAGCCTTATGCCGATGAAATTGTTTTGGTTTCTCCATCCGGAAAAAAAATGACGCGCGAAAGCGACCTGATAGATGTATGGTTTGATAGTGGTGCCATGCCATATGCACAGGTGCATTATCCTTTCGAGAATAAAGAGTTGATAGATGGTAAAAAATATTTTCCAGCGGATTTCATCGCTGAAGGAGTTGACCAGACACGTGGCTGGTTTTACACATTGCATGCTATCGCGTCTATGTGTTTCGATTCGGTTGCGTATAAAAATGTTGTCTCAAATGGTCTGGTGTTAGATAAGAATGGAAATAAAATGAGTAAGCGTTTGGGAAATGCTGTTGATCCGTTTTCAACGCTTGAAAAATACGGTCCGGATGCTACCCGCTGGTATATGATCACGAACGCGCAGCCATGGGATAATCTAAAGTTTGACCTTGATGGGATCACGGAGGTGCAGCGCAAATTTTTTGGAACGCTTTACAACACATATTCTTTCTTCGTTTTATATGCCAATATAGATGGTTTTGCATACAAAGAAGCTGAAATACCCGTGAACGAAAGGCCTGAAATTGATCGTTGGATATTATCGGAACTTTATTCGCTGATTAAAGTAGTTGACCAGGCCTATTCCGATTATGAGCCAACGAAAGCAGGCCGCGCTATTGAATATTTTTTGGATGAACATTTGAGCAACTGGTATGTTCGCTTGTGCCGTCGACGTTTCTGGAAGGGAGAGTACACCAATGATAAAATTGCTGCATATCAGACCCTGTATCGTTGCCTGGAAGTGGTCGCACAGCTTGCATCACCGATCGCGCCGTTCTTTACTGATAAACTGTTTAACGACCTAAATACTGTAACGGGTCGTCACAAAGCAGAATCGGTGCATATTTCAAACATGCCGGTTGTTGATGAAAAGTTGATCGATAAACATTTGGAGGAGCGGATGGAATTAGCGCAAAAGATTTCATCTATGATATTATCCATTCGCAAAAAGGAAAACATCCGTGTTCGTCAGCCATTGAACAGTATACAGATTCCATCCATTGATGAAGCTTACAAAAATAAAATTGAAGCCGTGAAGGATCTGATTCTGTCGGAAGTGAATGTGAAGCGGATCGAATTTGTGGATGAGTCAAAAACTCAGATCGTGAAGAACATGAAGCTGAATTTTAAAACACTGGGAAAAAAATGTGGCAAACATATGAAGGCAGTGCAGGCTTTTGCCACGAATAATGCTCAGGCCATCATTTCAGCAGTTGAAAAGACAGGAAAATTTGACGTGACAATTGAAGGAGTGTCATATACTCTTGAAAATGAGGATGTTGAAATTATTCCTGTTGATATTCCCGGTTGGAAAGTGGCAAATGAAGGCCCGATTACTGTTGCTCTTGATATTACCCTTACTTCTGAATTAAAAGAAGAAGGGATAGCCCGGGAATTAGTCAATCGCATTCAAAATTTGAGAAAGGATAAGGATTTTGAGGTTACTGACCGCATCCTTGTTAAGATACAGTCAAATAGTGCTATCAATTCGGCGGTATCTAATAATTTAAATTATATTTGCACCGAAATTTTAGCCTCATCGCTTGAATT
>JAEUTS010000120.1 GCA_016787005.1 Bacteroidia bacterium | reverse complement strand
ACCTTTGCTTTTTTACATGCCAATGGTATCTCTTTAATGGCGCTTGCATCAACTTTTGTGAAATAACTTTTATTGAAGTCGTTTTTTAATTTAGCCGTTTTACCAATGCCAATAAATCCACCTTCTTTAGTCAAAACACCTTGTGCAGTTAATTCCTTTGAAGTTCCAAATGCGTAATAAACGGTATTCATTTTTTCGGTTTTCAGTTCCGATTCCTGTTTAACTTCTTCAAAAGTTGTCTGAAGTGTGGAGAGCTCAACATTCATTTTTTCAAGTTGACCTTTCAGATCAGCGATCTGTGCATCTTTTTCTTCAACCTGACTGGTCAGCCGGGCAAGCATTTTTTCAAGTTCTTCAATCCTGATATTCGATTTCTTTAACTTCGAACTCATCCCGGCAATTTTCTTCTTGTTTTTATCCATCAACTCATAAATAAGCTGTATGTCTGATACAATCTCTTCTTCTTTACTTTTTACGTCGCCTTCTTTAGAACGGGTATTGATAATCTTTTCTTTTTCTTTTATCTCGTCAAGATTATCCTGTATCTGGTTAAACGAACGAATAAATGACTCAATGGTTGAATCTTTTTTGCCAACCTCTCCCTGAAGATTGCCGTTAACCGCATTCAGGCTGTCTTTAATACGATCGATCTCACTTTGTTCATTATTTCCGCAGGAAAATAAAATTGGTAATGCAAACAGGATAAGCAGGTACTTTTTCATGGGGTGTGATTTTATATGTTTAGGTTACCCAAAATTAGTAATAATTTTTATCAACACCCGTTTAAAGCCATATTGTATTGGCTACTTTTAGTCAATGGAAGAGAAGATGGATAATTACTTTAAAGGTAGGGGTGCCCAGCTCAATACAACAAACAGGTTTCTGAAACAGAGTTATGCTCAGGAGCATATAGAAGGGATTGACGAAGATTTATTGACGAATTCAAAAACCCAGGTGTTTTATGAATACCCTAAGAAAATAGTGAACAGGGTAGAAAGCCCTGATATATATTCCATTTATTCAATGAATCCCTATCAGGGTTGTGAACACGGATGTATTTATTGTTATGCCAGAAATACACATGAATACTGGGGTTATAGCGCAGGACTTGATTTTGAACGGAAAATAATTGCCAAACCTGATGCTGCCAGGGTGTTGACTAAGCAGTTGATGAATAAGAACTGGGAGGTGCAGCCGATAATGTTTTCGGGTAATACTGATTGCTATCAGCCTCTTGAACGGAAACTCAAAATAACCCGTAGTATGTTGGAGGTATTACTTGAGTTCAGGCACCCTGTAGGCATGATCACCAAGAACAGCCTCATTTTGCGTGATATTGACCTGCTTACTGAAATGGCGAAGCTGCGATTGGTACATGTAATGGTTTCTATAACCACTTTAAATGAGGAACTTCGATTGGCGATGGAGCCCCGTACGACAACAGCAAAGCAGCGTTTGAAAGTAATTGAAGAGCTGAACAAGGCCGGCATCCCTACAGGTGTTATGACCGCACCTATCATTCCGGGTCTGAATAGTCACGAAATGCCGGCAATTATTGAAGCCGCGGCTGATCATGGCGCTGTGAATGCGGGCTATACATTGGTCAGATTAAATGGTTCAATAGGTACTTTATTTAAAGATTGGATAAATAAAAGCTTTCCCGATGCAGCCGATAAAGTGATGCGTCAAATTGCCGAAGTGCATGGCGGACAAGTGAGCGATGGTGTTTATGGAAGACGTATGCGCGGAGAAGGAAGTATAGCAGATGGAATTAAGCAACTCTTTAATTCGGCTGTTAACAAGCATTTAAGGGGCCGGACTTCATATGAACTGGATATTAAAGCCTTTAAGCGACCCATGGAAAGGAACGGGCAAATGAATTTGTTTACCTCATCCTAAATCCTTCTCCATATGGAGAAGGATTTTTTTGCCCTAAGTATTTGGAAAGGACCCTTTTAACCCTCTCCAAATGGAGAGGGTAGGGTGAGGCTAAAATATTTATAAACCTTCTTCGTCTATAAGTATAAGATGGAGAATACAGCAACCATATCCTTAGTTATGACAGATGAACAAAACCATAGCATAGGCCAGGTTGTTCAAAAGGAACAGAAGCGGTTACTTGATTTTATCCGAAAGCGGGTTCCTTCGGAAGAAGACGCGGAGGACATTCTGCAGGATGTTTTTTACCAGCTAACGGAGAGTTACCGGTTGATGAAGCCCATAGAACAGGTGTCGGCGTGGTTATTTACTGTCGCGCGCAATAAAATAACCGACATGTTCAGGAAAAAGAAACCGGACAATTTCAGTAGCCTGGCATTCGATAATCAAAATAGTGATGATGAAGGAGAAACATTCAGTATAGCTGATTACTTACCTGATGCATCTGAAGGCCCGGAAGCAGCTTATTTACGGAAAGTTATTCTGAATACTCTTGATGAATCATTAAAGGAACTTCCGCAGGAACAGCGTGATGTTTTTGTAATGCAGGAAATGGAGCAAATGAGTTTTAAGCAAATTGCCGAGTTAACCGGCGAGCCTGTAAATACGCTTATTTCACGAAAAAGGTATGCCGTACTTCATCTTCGAGAACGATTACAAGAAGTTTATAACGAATTATTAGACATTTAACACACATATAAAATGAAAAAATGGTACATATTAAAGGGGATTAAATTTGCTTTGCTCGCAGCAGCAGGCACCCTGTTGATGGGATACATAATGATGTCTCTGTGGAACTGGCTTGTTCCCGCCTTGTTTAGTGGTCCGCACATAACATTTATACAGGCCTTCGGATTATTTATACTGTCTAAAATGTTGTTTGGTGGCTTCAAAGGTAGGTGGGGTGGAGGACATTGCGGATGCGGGCACGGCGGCCACCGCTGGAAGCAGCGCATGGAGGAAAAGATGTCGAAACTGACTCCGGAGGAACGGGAAAAGTTCCGTAAACACATGTCAGAGCGGTGTCGCGGCGAATGGAGTTGGAGTAGTGATGAGGGCCGGAAGACTGATGGAACGGATCAATAGGTGTACGAAGCGTGTATTAAACTCCGTTTTGTGTAAAACACTATAAACGGAGTTTTTGTAAGTACAGGTACTAAAACTCACTTGTAGAAGAAAGAAGTTCTTTGTTCTCACTTATCCAGATCAAAAGACTATTGTTGCGTGGGGGCAAGCCCAGTTTCTGACAGATCTTTGAGCGGTAGTTCTCAACTGTTTTTTCAGAAAGAAATAAAAGTTCGGCGATCTCTTTGGAAGATTTGTTTTGACTAACAAGTTTCAACGTTTTAAACTCGGTTTGACTGAATTTTTTCAGAATCTGTTTCAGTTCTCTTTTTTTCTTATCCTCTTCATCAAAATCTGAGTAATAGGCCTGTAATTCGCGCCCTATATATTTCCCATCCTCTGAAACTTTTTTTATGCAGTCGATAATCTCATTTACAGCAAAATCTTTTATCAAATAACCACAGGCTCCGGAGTTCATGGCCTTTCGCACCATTTCCTTATCCTTGTACATAGTTAAAATGATGACTTTGGTGGACAGGTTTTCGTTCAGTACAATATTCGAGACCTCAATGCCGTTAAATTCCGGCATATTAATATCAAGGATGGATATATCCGGTTTTTCTGTTTTAATATTATCAATAGCCTCTTTGCCGTTCTCACATTCAATAATACGGGCGTCCTTAAAGTGTCCCTGGAGCAGGTCTTTAAGACCTTTGCGGAATATGGGGTGATCGTCAGCTATTAATAACTTCATGCTGTTCTGTTTTTACCGACTTAAATCTAAGAATTAATTTGAATCCCTTCTCAGCTTTTTCGTCAATATCGACAGAACCTTCTATTATTTTGGCCCTTTCCTGAATTGCTTCAAGGCCTATTCCATTACTTTTTGTTTTAACTTTTATTCCTTTACCATTGTCCTGATAGAGGAGTGTAAATTCATAATCATTCTCTGTTATTGATATTTTAAGACCTGTTGCACCCGAATGTTTTATGGTATTGTTTGTACATTCCTGGATGATACGAAAAATGTGAGTCTGAATATTCAGCGGCAAATGCTGGACGCTTTCTGTTATTTCAAAACTGCATTCGAGGCCTGTTGTAGTCTGAATGTTTTCCATTAACATCGCTGTTAATCTTGTCAGCCCTATCTTTGCAAGACTGGAAGGAAATAGGTTCTTCGATATTTCACGTGTCTTTTCAATTACTTTTCCAAGATCACCCTCTAATTCGTTTGGAGCAGTATTATGATCGTGCTGCTTTCCGTTGATTAGTTTTGATTTTATGATGGAGAGAGACTGTCCGATATCATCATGCAGGTCCATCGCTATTCTTTGCCGCTCTTCCTCAATGTTCTGGATTAACTGCCTGCTGAACTGTGCCTGTTTTTTCCTGATATTCCTGGAGTATCCAAGGTAAAACAGGATCGCCACCAAAATAAGTATTATCACAGCGATAGCTATAGACGCCCGCTTCATGAATTTCTCCTGCTCATTGCTTTTTTCAAGAAGCATTGATCGTGAACGTTCTTTTTCCAATTCAGTTTCTTTTTGCTGAACTCTGTAATTGAACTGAAGCTCCTCAATTATCTTGTTGTTCATTTGTGTGGCAGCACTGTCTTTAAGAATTGAATACTTTACAAAATTGTCAAGTGCGCTTTTGTAATTCCTTTTACTCAACTCTATTTGGTAGGCTATGAGATTACATTGTGAAATAGCTCCTATGTCTTTAGTCTGTACCGCGATTGATTCTATTTCTTTTAGCAGAGGGCTTGCTTCATCTGCTTTATTCATTTTAATAAGAATATTGGCTTTTCCTATAAGAGTCTCCGGAAGGGGACCGCTTAAGTTGCTTTTCCGAAGAACGGATATGGCAGAATCATAATAAGCGATTGCGATCTCGTCCTTTCCGGTATTGGTAAAAGTAGAGCCAAGTGTGACGTAATTGCTTGCAAGTTCTTCAGGCAAGTTATTCTCTTTTGAATACTCAAGTACCTTCGGGAATAACCGGTTCGCTTTTTCCAGCTCATTATTCATTACATAACCCAGGCACATATTTATCTGTATGTGACTTGCAAGCCGCTTGTTGTTTTCTCTTTCAGCAATGATCAGTCCATCATTAAAGTCAGCCATGGCTTCTTTTACCTGGCCGGTATTTAGTTTTATTATTCCAAGATTGTTCCTGAAAACAGCAGGGTAATACTTCAGTTGATGGCTTTCGGAAAAGGTTAATCCTTCAAGATAATATTTCACGCAGGCCTGTTTGTCATTTTTCTCTTCACTTATAATTCCAAGAACATTCAACAATTCAGCAACATTATCATGATCATTCAGTTTTTTAGATCTCTCCAGCAGCTCATTAATTACTTTTTCAGATTGAATATGGTTTCCTTTTTGATATTCCAGGTATGCCAGGCGGGCCTGTGCGAGGATCTCAAAATGCGGATCTTTTGAGTTTGTAGATTCTTTTAAAGACTGCTCATAGTATCCTTTTGCTTTATCAAGTTTACGGATGTAAAAAAAATAGTTCCCGTAATAAAGGTGTATCTCAGCTAAAGCAGAAATGTTTGAAGTTTCATTTGCTTTATTTAAGGCCGTTTCTCCTGCCTTAAACAATTTTACTGAATCATAATAGGAAGCGTTCTTTACTTCATTCAACAGCCGGGCCATTTCGCTGCTGTTTTGTGCAAAGCAAAAGAGGGTACCCAAAATGAATAATGTTGAGAGAGAGCTGCCTTTTTTCATTAGTCTGCCTGCCAGAGAAGTAATGTATAATTCTTCCCTGATACAAAATAACATTAAAAATTTAAATAATGAGAAGGAGTAGGCGGATTGACTTAAAAAATGCAGAAAATCAATGGCTAAATACAAATAAGGAGGGAGATGTTCAGAATAAAAGGAAAGCAAGAGCGTTTTATTATAGTATATAAATTGGTTGAAATTACTTGCTTAGCACCTTAAACTCCACCCTTCTGTTAAGCTGTCTACCTTCATCGGTATCATTGGTGGCGACAGGAAATTGAAAACCGTATCCGGCAAAGTTCAGCCGGTCGATCTCGGTGCCTTTGCTTATTAAATAGGAAACAACCGATTGCGCGCGGCTCTCCGACAGGTTCTTGTTGTAAACAGCGCTGCCCTTGTTGTCGGTATGACCGGATACCTCGATCTTGAGCTTTGGATTGCTCGTCATCAGGTTCAGCAGGTTACTCAGTTCAATGTAGGATTCGGGGCGGAGTGAAGCTTTGTCGTAATCAAAGAAAATATTATTGAGTACAACTTTGTTGCCCACTTCAATTTTATTGAGTTTGATGTTGCGGATGATTTCTTTGTAAGCCGCCGTGTCGGATGATATGTTGATGTTGGCTGAGTAAAACAAATAACCATCCGCGTTCACCGTTATATTGTAATTTTTTCCGGAGGGTAATGATACGAGGTAATTTCCCGAAGCAGCATTGGAGTGGATCTCCGATACCCGTTCGTTCTTTTGATTGTCGGATATCTCAATACGGGCTTCAATTGGTTTTCCCGTAAGCGAATCGGTTACAGTGCCTTTTAGCAATGTTAAGGAAGGTCCTTTGGGCTTTTCCTTTTTTTGCGGAATAAAACTGATCTCATAGATGTCTTTCTTTCCCACATTGTCCTTGTGAAAGGTAGATGAATAGTAGGCGGTCTTTCCATTGGCCATCATTACAAAGAACAGATCATTTTCAGGTGTATTGATGGGTTCTCCCAGGTTTTCGGGTTTGCTCCATTTGCCTTTTTCAAAAACACTTTTAAAAATATCATACTGGCCCTTACCGCCGTGCCCGGTAGAGCTGAAATACAATGTTTTTCCATCAGGATGAATGAAAACGCCTTCTTCATTGCC
>JAEUTS010000097.1 GCA_016787005.1 Bacteroidia bacterium | reverse complement strand
CAGATCACGCTGGTTGAAGATAAAAGAAACAACATTGAAAACAGGGATAGCTATAATAGTTCCGCACAGGGGTTTTTGTATATCTTCTCTTTTTATAAGCTGACGTATGGTTTCGATACCGTTGGTCTCTTCACCATGCATACCCGCGCTGATCAGAACAGTCGGCCCATCATTAACTGAACGAAAAACATAGGCAGGGGTTTCAATAATACTCTGGCTGGGCAGTTCGCACTTACTGAAAATAACCTGTTTACTTTCGCCCGGGGCTATTGTTGTTCCGTTAATTACAATGTCTTTGGGCATAATTAAAAATAACTTATATCAGGTAAGATGTTGTAAAATCGTATTAAGCTCTTCGACAGAAAAATCATTTTCATAAAAGCGTTTAAATACCGCTCGTTTTAATTCGGTTGGAGTTATATCAGGATTCTCGTTTTTTATTGAACACTCAACAAGTTTCCGGCCATCTTCTATCATTTCAATACCTAAACGGAAGCGTTCTTCTTCGGTTTTTTTCATCCAGATATTATGCTGAATAAGTAATATTTCGGGGGATGTATCCTGCATTTATACGAGATTATAGGTGAGTAATTTTAATTTCGCACACCAATCTGAAATATATTTTTTATCGAGAGCCTTGTGATTTAGCAACGCTCTTAAATCACTCATTTGCATATCACTTGGAGTTGATTGTATCCAGATAATTTTTGAAATAAAAAGATCTTCCGGAGATACGATCCAGGCCTTAAAATCAAAAATCGGTTTGTATACTTTTCGCTGGAATTCTTCATTCCGGAAATCACTTTCTTTTTTAATGATAAAATCTATTTTATATCCGCTATTCTGATCTATAACATTAAACATTCCCTTTTTTTCAATTTCCTCCAAAACGGTTCTACTATTTATGTAGAAAGTATCAGTAAAAATTGAAAGGAATGAATTTAAATCTTCTTTCTTTAGGTTGATCACTATATCAATATCGCGGGTAAAGCGAGGGGTTGCATAAATTGTCATGGCAATACTTCCTGACAACATATATTCAATATTCTTTTTTTCAAGTTGACCGCAGGTGTATTTTAATAATTCCCGGATCATTCTTACTGAATTTCATTTCGTTCAACGTACTCAATAATTTTCCCTGCAATATCTACGCCTGTAGCGCCTTCAATACCTTCAAGGCCGGGTGAGGAATTGACTTCCATGATCAGTGGTCCGCGTTCGGATTGGAGCATATCTACGCCCGCTATGCCAAGCCCCAGTTTTTTAGCGGCTTTTATAGCAGTTGATTTTTCATCGGGAGAAAGCTTAATAAGCATGGCTTTGCCTCCACGGTGCAGGTTGGAGCGGAATTCGCCTTCAGCACCCTGGCGTTTCATGGCCCCTACAACCTGTCCGTCAACAACAAAAGCACGGATATCAGCACCCTTTGCTTCTTTTATAAATTCCTGCACAAGTATATTTGCATCAATACTCAGGAACCCTTCGATCACCGACTTGGCTACGTTATGTGTTTCGGCTAAAATAACGCCTATGCCCTGTGTGCCTTCTAACAACTTAATAACAACCGGCGCACCTCCGACCTGGTTAATAATTATATCAAGATCTTTTGAGCTGTAAGCGAAAGATGTTTTAGGCATTCCTAGTCCGGCACGGGCTAAAAGCTGCAGACTTCGGAGTTTGTCGCGCGAACGTGTAAGCGCCTGCGATTCTACTGCAGTGAAAATTTTCATCATTTCGAATTGCCTGACAACCGCAGCGCCATATAATGTGGCGGATGCACCTATGCGGGGAATTACAGCTCCTACGTCAGAAACCTCTTTGCCATGATAAAATATATGTGGACGCCCCTGTTCAATTACCAGTACACATTTCATGTGGTCGAGCACCAATACTTCATGTCCGTGCTGCTCACCGGCTTCCACCAGGCGTTTTGTGGAATATAGTTTTGGATTGCGTGATAAAATAACAAGCTTCATTTCAGGCTGATTTTTTTGTATTCAACAAATAAGTTTCATTTACATCGACGATAAAACGTCTGAGCAATAGTTTGCGGCCAATTAAAACCGGGAAACGCATATTGCCCCTGTCGGTTAAAGATATTGAAGTTTTTACAATTTTGCGTCCGATCTTCAGACGGGTTTTAAGAACATAACGGCGCTCAAGAGCGCCAAACGAATTTTTAATGTCTTTTTCCTTAAAATCCACGAATCGTTGTTGCTGTTTATTGTATTCGGGATGAGAGGGGTCGAGCAATTTAAAATACAATACCGGCTTTCCGTTCTCATCTTTCACTTCAATATCGTGACAATGTAAAGCTGTAGTATAAGCGCCGGTATCTATTTTTGCATCAATGTCAAAAATGCCAAGATCGGGGAATGAAACTTTTTCCCTTCTGCCAATTGTGATCTTTGGTTTTTCTTCAGCCATAACAAGCGATCCAGCTGCTGCAAGGTAGAAAATATCTGTGAAAGTGCCTCATTCTTCATTCGGGCACCTTCACCAAATGGAAAAGAGAAACCGGATCTTTTAAATTAATTAACTTTAAATTTCTATGAGTACAGATCAATCATACTCCTGCGATTTTTTGATTGTGGGGCAAGGAATTGCCGGCACAGTACTGGCACATACACTCATTGGGCAAGGCAAAACGGTACGGGTTGTCGACGACTGGAATTATTCTTCTTCCTCAAAAGTAGCGGCAGGCTTGTACAACCCGATCGTATTCAAGCGCTTCACAAAAAGCTGGATGGTCGATGAGCTGTTGCCTGTTGCTGAAAAATTTTATACAGATCTTGAACAGATTTTAGGAGAGCAACTTTTTTACAAAAAAGAGATCGTAAAACTATTTACTGAAAAAGGCGAAAAAGATCTTTGGCTTAAAAAAGGGGAAGATGAAGAACAAGAAAAATATTTATCGGGAACTGTTGAGCATGATTTTTTAACCGGCCATTTAAACAGCGAAAATGGTGCAGGCTTTGTTAAGCAGGCAGGAAATGTGGATGTAAAAAAAATGCTTACACTTTTCAGGGCACACCTCAAAAAGCGGCATTTAATTGTTGAAGAGAAATTCAATTATGCTGAGCTCCAGCCGAATGGAGATTCGGTTAGTTATAAAGAGGTGCATGCAAAAAAAATAATTTTCTGTGAGGGATTTCGCGCTACCGAAAATCCTTATTTCAGTTGGCTTCCGTTCAAATTGACCAAAGGAGAAATCCTGACGATTAAATTATCCGGCGGCATTATCCCGGATGATAAATGTATCAACAAAGGTGTTTTCATCCTGCCTGTAGGAAGTGATCTGTATAAAGTAGGCGCTACTCATAACTGGAACGAACTAAATGAAATTCCCTCCGAACAAGGTAAAAATGAGTTGATCGAAAAATTAAATCATATTCTGAAGATTCCGTATCAGGTTATTGCTCATGAAGCAGGAGTTCGTCCAACTGTTCGTGATCGCCGACCATTGATCGGACTGCATCCTAAACATAGTTCAATTGGAATCTTTAATGGAATGGGAACAAAAGGAATAATGCTGGCCCCGTATTTTGCGGTTCATTT
>JAEUTS010000239.1 GCA_016787005.1 Bacteroidia bacterium | reverse complement strand
GATATTTGGCAAACGGGAAGGTTTTATCTTCAACTCTGACATTAATTGTTTCTCATTGTATTCTTCCTGTTGCAGGATTCTGTTAAATACCTTCGCGTGTATTGGAGCATGTTCCCTGCCGTAAAGGGAATTAAAGTATGCTTTTTCCTCTTTGGTAAGGGATCGAATCAATTGCCATAAATTTTCAGAGCTTTTTTTTGGCATTTGTTTTTTGCAAACACGTTCTATGAGTTGTAGATACGAATTGATCTAAAGTATATAAATTTTGTTAAAATACCTATTCAAATAATATGACAATTAATATGGAATTGTTGCTATAAAATTAGCATAATAAGTGCATTTTTTAACTAAAATTATTGATATATGTGATTTTGTTGTATTGGACTATGAATTTACCTATTCAAATAAAAGAGAAAAAATTGTTTGTTTGCTACTTTTTATGACCTTAAATTAGCACGGAAATATTTTTTAAGGAGCAACAAATATCAGGTCTATAAACGATTTTATGGAGCCTTTGGTTTTATAATAATATTGAGTATGCGCGGTTCGAAGTTTTTATCCATTGGCCTTCTATGGACTTTTCTGTTGGTTTTTATTATGCTTTCAGGGGCTGCTGCTAATATCGCACAAGCAGGATCTATGCAGGGAAGTGGTATGCGCTTTACTCAAAATAAAGGACAAATTGCAGATGTGAATGGGGGTCTTTGTCCGGATATATTATTCAAAGGAGGGGAAAGAGATGCCGATGTGTATTTGAGACGAACCGGAATCAGTTTTGTTATGAATAACATGGCTGATGCGGCTCACAACGTAGATGAGGAGTTGGAAAAATTGGAAGGGAGTGGAGGGCTGATTGAAACTGATGAAAATAATTTAAAGCGGAAATTGTTATCTGGACAAGCTGTTAAACTTCATCGTGTAGATGTGGAATTCGTAAACTGTAATTCAAAAGCGGCGATTGTCGCCGAACATCAGGTTGAAGGATACAGTAATTTTTATTATGCACATTGTCCTCAAGGCATATTGAATGTAAACTCGTACGATGAGATAACCCTAAAAAATATTTATAATAGTATTGATGTAAAATATTATGCCTGTCCTGAGCAAAGTCGAAGGGGAGGCAAAGAAACGGGACTTAAATATGATTTGATCGTTAATCCGGGAGGCAATCCCGATGATATTAAACTCAAATACAGTGGAGCGGACGAGTTGACGATAAGTAATGGACGACTAAAAATAAAAACGAGTATAAATGAGTACGAGGAATATATCCCAAGGGTGTATCAGAACATCAATGGAGAAATTATTGATGTGTTAGCAAAATATATTCTTACTCTCTCCCCTTCGGGGAGAGCCGGAGAGGGGCTTGTGAACTTTCAACTTGGAACCTGGAACCCTCATTTCCCACTCATTATTGATCCTGCCACCTGGATTACTTATTATGGAGGCAGCGGGGCAGGTCAGGAGGAGGCCGCTTCTGTTGCTGCAGATGCATTGGGGAATTCTGTTTATTCCGGACGTGTTTCCACGACAGGATTTCCGGTGAGTGTTGGCGCTGCTCAGGTTACTCTTGGAGGAAGTATCGATGCATTTGTTGTAAAAATGAATGCCGCCGGAGGAAGAGTTTTTGCTACATACTTTGGGGGCTCTGGCTTCGATACGGGCGAAGGGATTGATGCGGATATCAATAATGAAATTTATCTCACAGGTGCAGTACTTTCTGCAAATTTTCCAACGAAGGTATGGACAGGAGCTTTTATGCAAGCTGCTTATAGTGGAGGGGGAGGGGCGGACGCGTATGTTGCCAAGTTTTCTGTTACGGGAGCACTGATCTGGTCAACTTATTATGGCAGAGCGGGCGATGATTGGGGTATGGATGTCATTACAGATGCCTTGGGTAATATTACATTTGCCGGCTATACATCTTCTGCTATATTTCCTACACAAGCCCCATTTCAGGCAGCAATTAACGGGCCTGTTGACGGGTTTATTGTAAAGTTTAATAATGCAGGTGTCCGTCAATGGGCAACTTATTATGGGGGTCCTAATCCGGGTGGTGTTGTCAGTGAATTTATTTATGGTATTACAGTAGATCCTTCAAACAATATTTATGTTTGCGGGAAAACCAACTCAAACACCTTTCCAACTTTATTGGCATTTCAACCTGTTAATGGGGGAGCAGTTGGTACCGAAGATGCTTTTATTTTTCGTTTGAATCCTGTAACGGGTTTCCCTGTTTGGTCAACTTATTACGGAGGGACTGGACAGGATGCAGGAACAGCGATAGCTGCCGATGGTTTGGGGAATGTATTTCTTGGATTAAGCACTTCATCAATTACGGCAATTGCAACAGCGGGAGCATACCAAACTATCCTCAATGGCCCACGGGATGCTGCATTAATTAAATTTGCCACAACTACCGGTACAAGGGTTTGGGGTACCTACCTAGGTGGTTCTGCTGGTAGCGTAAATACAGGCCAGGATTATGCAACAGGACTTGATGTTGACTCAAGAAATAATATTATTCTCGGAGGAGATACGTATAGCTCGGATTTCCCGGTAACAAGTTGCTCATATCAAACTACATTCAAAGGTTCGGAAGATATTTTTATAAGCACATTCGATCAGCAGGGTAAACTTATCTGCTCAGGTTTATTGGGAGAAAATTTGGCTGCTCATAATGAAACATATTACCGGGGAGGCAGTATTGCGGTATCAGGGAGCTATGTTTTTCTCCATGCCTGGAGCTTTTGTAATTTCCCGGTAACACCCGGGGCCTACCAAACATCTTGCGGCGGCGCCAGTGATGTCACCTTTTCTAAATTATGCATTTATAGTTGCGGGTTACCTAACACAACAGCAAATTTCACAAGTCCTGTTACGGTTTGCAGTGGAGCACCGGTAAATTTTACCCTGACCAACACATCCTGTGATACAGTTAACACAACTTATTTATGGAGTTTTGCAGGAGGTTCTCCCTCTTCTGCTGTTTCACACGATCCAGCAAACATTACATGGAATTCACCAGGAACCTATGGAGTATCAGTAAAAATTATGTCACCATGTGATACGATAACAATTTCAAATCCAAATTACATTAGTATTACTTCCTGCACCACCTGTAACCTGACTGCTCAATTTACCAAAGGCACATCTGACTGTACAAGTTGTGGTTGCAAAGAATGGATAATGGTAACTGCGACTGGTGGAACTAGCCCTTACACTTATTTATGGCCGGACGGATACAGCAACAGATATAAGAATAATCTTTGTCCTGGCACCCAGACAATAGATATAACCGATAAGAACGGCTGCAGCATTAATGTTAATCTCACTGTGCCTTGATTTTCAATAATATACATTATTATTTGTTACTCGGTTGACAAGTTCAATAATATGGAGTTCGGGTAGGGTCAATTACTATATAATTATGTACTTTGGGAACAACAGATGGGCCCTTATTTCTAAAAAATAATTATAAACGCCCTTTTGTTTATAATTAATTTTCATACCTTTGCCGTCCCCCTAAAAATAGGGTGGACTATTTTTTTGTTTTAACCATTGTAAAGTATTAGTTTTTTATAAAAAATTAAACATGCCAACAATTCAACAATTAGTGCGTAAGGGCCGTTTTAAAGCGCCTAACAGAAGCAAGTCAGCGGCGCTAAACTCCGCTCCTCAAAAACGTGGCGTGTGTACTCGTGTGTACACAACCACTCCTAAAAAGCCAAACTCAGCAATGCGTAAAGTAGCTAAGGTGAGGCTTACGAATAAGGTAGAGGTAATTGCCTATATCCCCGGGGAAGGTCATAATCTGCAAGAGCACTCAATTGTTTTGATCCGTGGTGGCAGGGTAAAAGACCTTCCCGGTGTACGATATCACATTGTTCGTGGAGCACTTGATACTGCAGGTGTTGAAGGTCGTAACCAAAGACGTTCAAAATACGGAACAAAAAAACCTAAGGCAGGCGCAAAAGGCGCATCAGCACCGGCAGCTAAATAATCCGGATAAAAAAGTTAATAATTAGTAATTCGCATATATAATGAGAAAGACGAAAGCCAAAAAAAGACAAGTGTTACCAGATCCGAAATACAAAGATATTTTGGTAACACGTTTCGTGAACAATATGATGTACAGTGGTAAAAAGGAAACCGCTTACGGTATTTTTTACAATGCATTGGATATGGTTAAGGAAAAAACCCAACTGGATGGTTTGGAAACATGGAAAAAAGCGTTGACAAACGTTACTCCCTCTGTTGAAGTTCGCAGCCGGAGGGTTGGAGGTGCTACGTTCCAGATTCCGACTGAGATCCGTCCTGAAAGACGTTTATCAATGGCCATGAAGTGGTTGATCGATTTTTCTCGCAAGCGCAACGAAAAGTCAATGGAAAATAAATTAGCCGGCGAGATTATTTCTGCTGCTAAAGAAGAAGGTGCTGCATTCAAGAAGAAGGAAGATGTACACAAAATGGCAGAAGCAAATAAAGCGTTCTCACATTTCAGGTTTTAAAAAAAAATAAGTGTTGATAGTTGAAAACCGACAATCATCAACTAACAACCAACAACAAATAAAGTATGAGCGATTTAAGATATACAAGGAACATTGGGATTGCGGCTCACATTGACGCGGGTAAAACTACTTGTACAGAGCGTATTCTGTATTACACCGGTGTTAATCATAAGATTGGCGAAGTGCATGATGGTGCTGCAACAATGGACTGGATGGTTCAGGAGCAGGAGCGCGGTATTACCATTACATCAGCCGCAACTACTTGCTTTTGGAATTATCGCAATAACAAATACAAAGTAAATATTATTGATACTCCAGGTCACGTTGATTTTACCGTTGAAGTGAACCGTTCTTTACGTATTCTTGATGGCCTTGTGTTTTTGTTCTCCGCAGTTGATGGTGTTGAACCTCAGTCAGAGACTAACTGGCGTTTGGCCAATAACTATAATGTAACCCGTATTGGTTTCGTAAATAAAATGGACCGCTCAGGTGCCGATTTCCTAAGTGTAGTTAAACAAGTGAAAGATGTGTTGGGGGGGAATCCTATACCTTTGCAACTACCAATCGGCGCTGAAGAAAATTTTCAAGGTGTTGTTGATCTGATCAATAACCGCGGTATAGTTTGGAATGAACATGATAAAGGAATGACCTATAATGTTGTTCCAATACCTGCCGAAATGTTGGATGATGTAAAAGAGTGGAGAACAAAATTACTCGAATCCATTGCTGAGTTTGACGATAAATTAATGGAGAAATTTTTCGAAGATCCGAATTCAATTTCTGAAGCTGAAATTCTTGCGGCACTCCGTCAGGCCTGTATTGCAAACAAAGTGGTTCCAATGGTATGCGGTTCCGCTTTCAAAAATAAGGGTGTTCAAACCATGTTGGATTACGTGATGGAATTAATGCCTAGTCCTTTAGATAAAGAAAACATCATTGGTACTAACCCCGAAACAGGAGAAGAAGTAAAACGTAAACCTGACGTTAAAGAACCATTTACTGCGCTTGCGTTTAAAATAGCAACCGACCCTTTTGTTGGTCGTTTGTGTTTCTTTAGGGCCTATTCGGGCCGACTTGATGCAGGGTCATACGTATTGAATACGCGTAGCGGAAGTAAAGAACGTATCTCGCGCATCTTCCAGATGCATGCCAATAAACAAAATGCCATTGACTTTATTGAAGCAGGAGATATTGGCGCGGCTGTTGGGTTTAAAGACATTAAAACAGGAGACACGCTTTGTGATGAGAAGTTCCCAATCGTTCTTGAGGCCATGAATTTTCCTGAACCGGTTATCAGCATTGCTATTGAGCCTAAAACTCAGGCCGACCTTGATAAGCTCGGTACCTCATTGAATAAATTAGCTGAAGAAGATCCGACCTTCCGTATCAGAACGGATGAGGATTCCGGGCAAACTATTATAAGTGGTATGGGTGAGCTTCACCTTGATATTATTATGGACCGTTTACGTAGAGAATTTAAAGTCGAAGTAAATCAAGGCCCTCCACAGGTTGCTTATAAAGAGACCCTTAATGCTACTGTTGAGCACCGTGAAGTATATAAGAAGCAAACAGGTGGTCGTGGTAAGTTCGCTGATATACGTTTTTCTGTTGGTCCGGTTGACGCTGATTGGGATGTTGTTAAAGACCCATTGCAGTTTATTAATGAAATTAAAGGCGGTAATATTCCGCGCGAATTCATACCCGCTGTTGAAAAAGGATTCCGTGCATCCATGGTAAATGGTGTCTTAGCCGGTTACCCTGTTAATAGTATGAAAATAGTATTAACAGATGGTTCATATCATGATGTTGACTCTGATGCACTATCGTTTGAAATATGTGCCCGTACTGCATTCCGCGAATCATTACCAAAAGCAAAACCTGTCCTTCTTGAGCCGATCATGAAGGTGGAGGTTATTACTCCTGAGCAAAATATGGGTGATGTTGTTGGTGACCTGAATAAGCGCAGAGGTCAGATAGAAGGCATGGATTCAAAAGGCGTATCTCAGGTTATAAAAGCAAAAGTGCCGCTTTCAGAAATGTTTGGTTATGTTACGCAGTTACGGACTATCACTTCCGGACGTGCAACTTCTACAATGGAACTTTCTCATTATGCCGAAACTCCGCGTGGGTTGTCAGACGAAATAATTGCAAAAGCAAAAGGTAAAAAAGCAGAAAAAGTATAATTTAAACCGTTCTTTATAATACAATAAACTATGAGCCAAAAAATAAGAATTAAGCTGAAATCGTACGATTACAACCTGGTTGATAAATCGGCAGAGAAGATCGTGAAAACTGTAAAAGCTACAGGTGCTGTTGTTAGCGGACCAATTCCGCTCCCTACTCATACCCGTATTTACACCGTGCTTAAATCGCCACACGTAAATAAAAAGGCGCGTGACCAGTTTCAATTGCGTTCATACAAAAGGCTGATGGACATTTATAGTTCAACTTCTAAAACCGTAGACGCACTTATGAAATTGGAGTTGCCAAGCGGTGTTGAGGTTGAGATCAAGGTATAGTTTGCTTAATAATTTTTAATTCATAATTTCTAATTTTTAATTTTTTTAAAAACATGTCTGGACTAATAGGTAAAAAAATCGGAATGACTAGTGTCTTCAGTGCCTCTGGAAAATACATCCCATGCACAATTATCGAAGCTGGTCCTTGCGTTGTTACGCAAGTAAAAACCTTGGAGAAAGACGGGTATGAAGCTGTACAGCTTGCTTTCGACGAAAAGAAAGAAAAGCATACTTCTTCAGCCATGAAAGGTCACTTCGCGAAAGCGGCCACAACTCCAAAACGTAAACTGGTTGAGTTCGCTGAATTTCCAAGTGCTTTAAACCTCGGAGATAAAGTTACCGTTGAATTGTTTGCTGAAGGTGAATTCGTTGATGTAATCGGCACTTCCAAAGGTAAAGGTTTTCAGGGTGTTGTAAAACGTCATGGCTTTAGTGGTGTTGGTGGACAAACACACGGTCAGCACGATCGTGCTCGTGCTCCCGGATCATTAGGTAACTCATCTACAGGAGCCCGAGTTATTAAAGGTATGCGTATGGCTGGTCGTACCGGTGGCAACCGAAATAAAGCAAACAACCTTGAAGTGGTAAAAGTGTTTGCTGATAAGAATCTCCTTGTTATAAAAGGTTCTATACCCGGTTCGAAAGGCTCTTACGTTTACATCGAAAAATAAACATCAAACAGAATATTGATCTGAACTAAAATGGAAATCACAATTGTAAATATAAGTGGCAAAAAAACCTCGAAAAAGGTTGCTTTAAACAAAGAGATATTTGGCATTGAGCCGAATGATCACGCCATCTACCTTGATTGTAAGCAGCACATGGCGAATCAACGTCAGGGTACGCATAAATCAAAAGAAAGAGCCGAAATTCACCGCACTACTAAAAAGCTTAAAAGGCAAAAAGGCACTGGTGGAGCCCGTGCAGGTAGCATGAAATCCCCCATTTTTATTGGTGGCGGACGCGTTTTTGGTCCGAAACCACGCGATTATTCCTTTAAATTGAATAAAAAAGTGAAACAACTCGCTCGTAAGTCAGCCCTCACATACAAAGCGAAAGAGGAAGGCATTGTAGTGTTGGAAGACTTTAATTTCGAGGTTCCTAAGACTAAGAACTACTCGGATCTGTTGAAGAATCTGAATTTGGCAGATAAAAAAACAATATTAGTCTTGGCAGAGTCCAATAAAAATGTATATTTGTCGGCCCGAAATTTAGGTAAAACGCTTGTTACCACGGCTTCGGAACTCACTACCTACGATGTTTTGAATGCGAATAATGTGTTGTTGACTGAAGGTTCGGTGAAAGAAATTGAAAAAGTATTAAATAACTGATTAAGATGAGCACAATTATAAGACCGATAATTACCGAAAAGATGACTGCCGCAGGCGAGAAATTAAATCGCTACGGTTTCATTGTAGATCCTAATGCCAATAAGATCGATATCAAAAAGGCCGTGGAAAAAATGTATGGAGTATCCGTTGAATCAATTAATACCCAGAATTACATCGGTAAGATAAAAACCCGCAATACCACCCGTGGCGTTGCGATCGGGCGTTTGAATAAAGCAAAAAAGGCAATTGTGACACTTAAAAAAGGTGAAACAATTGATTTTTATAGCAGCATATAATAACTAGAGTACTAACTGACCTGTTGATAAACTTGAGCAACTAGAGCAGGTCGCAAATTGTTAAATAATGGCTCTTAAGAAATTCAGACCGTTGACCCCTGGTCAACGATTTAAAATTGTTGTCGACAATAACGACATCACTGCAGACAGACCCGAAAAGAGTCTCGTATCTCCTTATAAGAAATCCGGCGGACGTAATAATATGGGTAAAATGACCATGCGCTATTTAGGCGGAGGTCATAAACGTCAATACCGTGCAGTGGACTTTAAACGCGATAAGCAAGATATTCCTGCTTTGGTGAAAACTATTGAGTATGATCCGAACCGTAGTGCCCGTATAGCTTTGGTTAATTATGCCGATGGTGAAAAGCGTTACATCATTGCTCCGAATGGCTTACAGATAGGACAAAAATTAATGTCGGGAAAGACTGCTACACCTGAAGTAGGTAACGCAATGTTTCTTAACGATATTCCACTAGGTACTATTATTCATAACATTGAATTACGTCCAGGACAAGGTGGTGCAATGGCGCGTTCTGCCGGTTCGTATGCTCAGCTTTCAGCACGCGATGGTAAATTTGCTACTGTGCAGCTTCCTTCCGGTGAAACACGTATGATTCTTGTTACTTGCCTGGCTACTATCGGTTCTGTTTCTAACGCTGACCATAACCTGGAAAGCCATGGTAAAGCAGGTCGCGTACGCTGGATGGGAAGACGCCCGCGTGTTCGTGGTGTTGCTATGAACCCGGTTGATCACCCGATGGGTGGAGGTGAAGGAAGAGCTTCAGGAGGTCACCCGCGCTCACGTAAGGGACTTAAGGCTAAGGGATACAAAACAAGGTATCCTAAAAAAGCATCGAATAAATATATTATAGAAAGAAGAAAAAAATAGTTAGCTCACAACTGACAACAAACAACTATTAACAGATACACATGGCACGTTCAGTAAAAAAAGGACCTTTTATCGATTATAAATTGGAGAAAAAAATTACCGCTATGAATAAAGGCGGTAAAAAATCCGTAATCAAAACCTGGGCACGCAGATCAACGATATCTCCTGATTTTGTTGGTCACACAATTGCTGTATATAACGGAAATAAATTCGTTCCCGTTTATGTTACAGAGAATATGGTTGGACATAAATTCGGTGAGTTTTCTCCAACACGTACATACAGAGGACATACAGGTAATAACAAAATGGATAAATCAGCGCCTGCATCAGCGCCTTCAGCGGCACCGGCAGCAAAATAATATAAAATTAGTTTGAAATGGGATCAAGAAAAAAAATAAAGGCCGATAAGAGAAAGGAAGACAAAAAGAATCAATTCTTTGCTGTTCTTCGCAACTGTCCTACATCTCCCCGTAAAATGAGAACAGTTGTTGACCTTATCCGTGGAAAAGAAGTTTATACTGCGCTGAATATTTTGAAATTCAACGCTAAGCATCCTTCGAATAAGCTGGAAACACTGTTAACATCAGCTATCCATAACTATGAGGCTAAATCAGGCCAGCGTGCAGATGCAGGCAACCTGTATGTTACCAATGTTTTTGTTGATGGTGCGATTACACTTAAGCGTATGTTACCCGCTCCGCAGGGTCGTGCATACCGCATGAGGAAACGTTCAAACCATGTAACATTATATGTGGGAACAATGGAAGAAAATCAACAGGAAGAACTTCAGGAAGAAGGAACTCAAGAAGAAACCGTAAAATAAGACAAAGAATATAATGGGACAAAAGACAAATCCAATAGGTTTTAGATTAGGAATCATCAAAGGATGGGATTCTAACTGGTATGGTGGAAGAGATTATTCAGACAAGTTGGTTGAGGACGAAAAGATCCGCAACTACCTGAAAGCTCGTTTAGGAAAAGCAGGTATCTCTAAAATTGTAATAGAGCGTACGCTTAAACTTATTACCGTTACCATTCATACTGCACGTCCCGGCATTATCATTGGTAAAGGTGGTAAAGAGGTTGATAAGCTGAAAGAGGAATTGAAGAAGCTTACCAAGAAGGATATTCAGATTAACATATATGAAATTAAGCGTCCTGAGCTGGATGCCCGTTTGGTTGCGGATAGTGTTGCGCGCCAGATCGAAGGAAGGATATCGTTCCGTAGAGCGGTAAAAATGTCGATCGCGTCAACTATGCGTATGGGCGCTGAAGGTATTAAAATCAGGTGCTCTGGCCGTTTAGCAGGTGCTGAAATTGCACGTGTTGAATCGTATAAAGAAGGAAGAACTCCTTTGCATACACTGAGAGCTGATATTGACTACGCAGTTGCAGAAGCACATACAACATATGGCCGTATCGGTATAAAAGTTTGGATATGTAAAGGCGAAGTTTATGGAAAGCGTGACTTGTCGCCAAATTTCGGTGGTACAAAAGAGAAGAAAACACCGCAAGGTGGTGGTACGGGTGGAGGAAATTCACATAATCCTAAAGGGGGAAGTTTCGGAAAACCCAAAAGAGAAAAAAGAGACGATAAATAAAAACAAGAATATGGACGTAAAGGTGGCCGGTTGAAAAATCCTAAATCTTAAATCCTTAATCCCAGATAAAAATGTTACAGCCAAAGAGAACGAAGTTCAGAAAGACGCAAAAAATGAAAATGAAGGGCGATGCCAAACGTGGTCATGAGCTTGCCTTTGGAACTTTCGGTATTAAAGCATTGCACGGTACATGGGTAACTGCACGTCAGATTGAGGCTGCGCGTGTTGCATTGACCCGCTTTTTGAAACGTGACGGGCAGGTTTGGATCAACTTGTTTCCGGATAAGCCAATCACACGTAAGCCTGCAGAGGTACGTATGGGTAAAGGTAAAGGTGCTCCTGAATATTGGGTGTGTCCTGTTAAACCGGGTCGTATTCTTTTTGAAGTTGAAGGTGTTCCATTGGCCACTGCAAAAGAAGCATTGCGTTTAGCGTCACAAAAACTTCCGATTACAGTGAAATTTATTGTGCGCAGGGATTATGTTGAAGAAAAAGCTGCTAATTAATCAAGATTTTATAAACAATGAAACAGAGCGAAATAAAAGAATTGTCAACCAGCGATATCGCTGCAAAAATTGCTGAAGAGCAAACGGCGTTGACCAAAATAAAAATGGGTCACAAGGTTTCTCCTATTGAGAATCCGCTGAAGATTCGTATTGCAAGAAGAACGGTTGCCCGTTTAAAAACGGAGCTTAAACAAAGACAGTTGGCGGAAGCTAAAAAATAGTTTAAACACTAAGGAGTACATTATAAAATGGAAAAGGAAAAAAGAAATTTAAGAAAAGAAAAAGTTGGGACTGTTCTCAGTAACAAAATGACAAAGTCAATTGTTGTTGCTGTAGAGAGGAAAGTGAAGCACCCGAAATACCATAAGTTCGTTAACCGGACATCAACGTTTATGGCTCACGATGAAAAAAATGAATGTGGGATTGGTGATACAGTTCGTATTGAGGAAACCCGTCCGCTCAGTAAAAATAAATGCTGGCGCCTGGTCGAAATAGTTGAAAAGGCTAAGTAAATTGGTAATTAAGTTTAACGCATAATATTTTAAGAAATGATACAGCAGGAATCCAGGATGACAGTAGCCGACAACAGCGGTGCAAAAGAAGTTCTTTGCATACGGGTGTTAGGTGGAACAAAGAAGCATTACGCTTCAATCGGCGACAAAGTGGTTGTTACTGTGAAGCATGCGCTTCCTTCAGGTGGTATTAAAAAGGGAGCTGTTTCTAAAGCTGTCGTTGTACGTACAAAAAAGGAGATCCGAAGGGCAGATGGTTCTTTCATTCGTTTTGATGATAACGCGGTAGTGTTATTGAATGCGCAGGACGAATTAAGAGGAACACGTATTTTCGGACCAGTTGCCCGCGAGTTAAGAGATAAGCAATTCATGAAAATTATATCATTGGCACCTGAGGTGCTTTAATTTATACAACAATTTTAAAATGAGCAAGAAATTACATATTAAAAAAGGTGACCTGGTAAAAGTATTGGCTGGTAATGCCCGTGGTTCCGAAGGAAAGGTTTTGACAGTTGATGTTCAGAATAACAGGGCAATTGTTGAGGGTGTTAATAAAATATCCAAACATACCAAGCCTAACGCGAAAAGCCCGAATGGCGGTATTGTTGAGCAGGAAGCTTCCGTGCACGTATCAAACCTTATGTTGATCGAGCCTGCAAGTGGTACTCCTACACGTGTAGGTCGTAAGCTAGATGAAGAAACAAATAAATTAGTACGTATCTCAAAAAAATCAGGGGAGGTAATTAAATAATGGCAACAGCAAAATATTCACCAAGGTTAAAGGAAAAGTACAGGAAAGAAGTTGTTCCTGCTCTTCAGAAGAAGTTTAACTTTTCGTCACCTATGCAGGTTCCGAAACTGCTTAAGATCTGCGTTAATCAAGGCGTAGGCGAAGCGGTGGCTGATAAGAAACTGATCGAAGGAGCTATCAAGGAAATGACCATGATAACCGGTCAGAAAGCGGTAGCTACCTATTCGAAAAAGGATATCGCAAACTTTAAACTTCGTAAAGGTGTTCCCATCGGTGTTCGTGTAACATTACGTGGCAACATGATGTATGAATTCCTTGATCGTTTGATCTCTGCCTCATTGCCACGTATTCGTGATTTCAAGGGCATAAACGATAAAAGTTTTGATGGGCATGGTAACTACACATTAGGTGTTACCGAGCAGATTATTTTTCCTGAGATTGATATTGATAAAGTAAATAAAATTGCTGGTATGGATATCACCTTCGTTACTTCAACAGAGGATGATAACGAAGCATTGGCGCTTTTATCCGAATACGGTTTACCATTTAAAAATCAGAATAAAAAATAAGAGTATGGCAAAAGAATCAATGAAGGCCCGTGAGGTCAAGAGAGCACGAATGATAAAAAGGTATGCGGCTAAACGCGCTGAATTAAAAGCGGCTCTGTTAGCAGGCGACCCGGATGCTTCAGCGAAGCTTCAAAAACTTCCCCGTAATTCATCACCCATTCGTACACGTAATCGTTGTAAATTAACGGGTCGTCCTCGTGGTTATATCCGTCAGTTCGGAGTTTCGCGTAATACATTTCGTGAAATGGCACTATTCGGAAAGATTCCGGGAATAACAAGAGCAAGCTGGTAAACTAAATAATTTAATATATAATTGCTCCGCGTGCGGAGTAACATATAAAAACAAATAAAATGGACTCAATAGCAGATTACTTAACAAAGATCAGGAATGCAATGAAAGCTCAGCACCGTGTGGTGGAGATTCCTGCATCAAACATCAAAAAAGAGATTACTAAAATTCTTTTTGATCAGGGTTACATCCTTAGCTACAAATTTGAAGACAGTGCCAACAAGCAAGGCATTATCAAAATAGCTTTGAAATACAATCCAAATAAACAGCCTGCGATTAAAGCTTTGAAGAGGGTAAGTACTCCCGGAGCGCGCCATTATACCAGCGTAGGTACTATGCCGCGTGTATTGAATGGTTTAGGTGTAGCAATTCTTTCTACTTCAAAGGGGTTAATGACTGATAAGCAAGCGAAAAAAGCGAATGTGGGCGGTGAAATACTTTGCCACGTTCATTAAAATTAATTAAGAACTAAGAAAACTAAAGAAAATGTCACGAATAGGTAAGTTGCCGGTTACTCTTCCAAAAGGTGTTGAAGTGAAAGTGTCAGATAAGAATCTTGTGACTGTAAAAGGTCCCAAAGGCGAATTGACTAAATCACTGGATACTGCCATAAGTGTGAAGGTTGAAGAAGGTAAAGTTGTTCTTGCAAGAGCAACTGAACAAAAGCGCCACAAGGCGCTTCACGGTTTATACCGTGCACTTATTGCTAATATGGTTCATGGAGTCTCCCAGGGATACAAAACAGAGCAGGAACTTGTTGGGGTGGGCTATCGTGCAGCTCACAAAGGACAGATGTTGGAACTTACATTGGGTATGTCGCATAACGTGGCTTTTGAACTTCCAAAAGAAATTAAGTTGCTTACCGCTACAGAAAAGGGTAAAAATCCAATGATCACTCTTGAAAGTTCCGACAAAGAACTGATAGGATTGGTTGCTTCTAAAATACGTTCGTTAAGGAAGCCAGAGCCATACAAAGGCAAGGGTATAAAATTCTCAGGTGAGATATTGAGAAGAAAGGCCGGTAAAGCTGCTGGTAAATAATAAAAGATAAACCAAGAAATTATAATATAATACAAATGGCAACAGCAAAAGATTTTAGAAGAAGCGGGATAAGAAAAAGAGTCAGGAAAGTGGTTTCCGGTGATTCTAATGCTCCGCGTATGAGTGTATTCAGAAGTAACAAACAGATATCTGCTCAGCTCATCGATGATGTAAAAGGTATTACAATAGCATTCGCATCTTCATCTGAAAAGGATCTTGAAGCAAAGACAAAAAAACTTCCTAAGATCGAGCAGGCAAAGCTTGTTGGTAAAACGCTTGCAGAGAAAGCTATTAAAGCCGGTATCAAAGAAGTTCGTTTCGACAGAAATGGGTACCTGTATCATGGTCGTGTTAAATCATTGGCTGATGGCGCTCGTGAAGGTGGATTGAAATTTTAATTGAATAAATCGTAAACATAAAAATATAAGATGTCAAACGTAAGTGTAAAAAGAGTAAAGTCGAGCGAGATCGAATTAAAAGATAAGCTTGTTGCTGTTCAGCGTGTAACTAAGGTTACCAAAGGCGGTAGAACGTTCAGTTTTTCTGCAATTGTAGTTGTGGGAAATGAAAAAGGTGTTGTTGGATATGGCCTGGGCAAGGCGAAAGAGGTTACTGACGCTATCACTAAAGGTATTGATGACGCAAAAAAAAACCTCATAAAGGTTGCTATAAATAAAGGGACTGTTCCGCATGAGCAGAATGGTAAGTTCGGCGGTTCGCGTGTGTTTTTAAAACCTGCGGCCCATGGTACTGGTGTAATAGCCGGTGGTGCGATGCGTTCGGTTTTGGAAAGCGTTGGTATCACTGATGTATTGGCAAAATCAAAAGGTTCGTCAAATCCGCACAACGTGGTTAAAGCTACGATGGATGCGTTGATGAAACTAAGAGATGCTTCTACAGTGGCTCAGCATAGGGGCATTTCAATGGAAAAAGTTTTTAACGGTTAAAAAGCAGAACAATGGCTAAAATAAAATTAAGACAATACAAAAGCTCAAGCGGAATGCCAAAGCGTCAATTGAAGACATTGGAATCATTGGGTATCAGAAAAATGAATCAGGTTATTGAAGTGGAAGGAACACCTCAGGTAATGGGTATGTTCAATAAACTGAAGCACCTTGTAAAAATTGAACAGTAATATTAAAAGGAATAATAACAATGAAACTACATACACTAACACCTGCAAAAGGTTCGGTTAAAAATCAAAAGAAAAGAATCGGTAGGGGACAGGGTTCCGGTAAAGGCGGTACTTCTACAAAGGGACACAAAGGAGCTCAGTCGCGTTCAGGTTATTCACAAAAGCGTGGATTTGAAGGCGGTCAAATGCCGTTACAAAGACGTATACCTAAATTCGGTTTTACGAATATTAACCGGGTTGAATACAGAGCGATCAACCTTGACATTCTTCAGAAATTATCTGAAGACAAAAAGCTTACAGCTATTGATCCTGCTGCTTTATATACGCATGGTTTTTGTTCTAAAAATGAGCTGGTGAAAATACTTGGTCGTGGCGAAGTTAAAGGTAAGCTCGAAGTAAAAGCGCATGCATTCTCCGCTTCAGCGAAAAATGCGATCGAAGCGAAAGGTGGTTCAACCACAGTTGTAAAGCATAACTGAGTGATAATCTGATATGAAAAAATTAATTGAAATAATAAAGAATATCTGGAGTATAGAGGATCTCAGGGTCCGTATTCTCAATACCCTCGGGTTTATTCTCATTTACAGGCTGGGATCGTATATTGTTTTGCCTGGTGTTGATCCTTCCCGTCTTGCTAATTCTGGTCATGAAGCAGAAGGTATAGTTGGTCTCATTAATATTTTTGCAGGTGGCGCTTTTTCACGTGCCTCGGTATTTGGTCTGGGTATTATGCCATACATTTCCGCCTCTATCGTTATTCAGTTGTTGAGCATGGCTATTCCTTATTTTCAAAAACTGCAGAAAGAAGGAGAAAGTGGCCGCAAAAAAATTAATCAATACACACGGATGCTCACAATTGTGGTTACAATACTGCAGGCTCCTGGATATATTGCCTCTCAGATTATTCCGCACATTGGCCCTCAGGGTTTTTATTTCTATTTCCAGTCTACACTTATTTTGGTAACAGGTACCATGTTTGTTATGTGGTTGGGTGAGCGTATTACTGATAAAGGTATCGGAAACGGTATTTCTTTGCTGATCATGGTTGGAATTGTTGCACGTTTACCATTTGCCATTATTGCTGAGTTTGGTCAGCGCCTCGAAAGTACCGGTGGGGGTTTGATTATATTCCTGGTGGAGATCGTATTCCTTTTATTGGTTATCATCTTCTCAATATTGCTGGTGCAGGGTACAAGAAGGATACCTGTGCAGTTTGCTAAGAAGATAGTGGGTAACAAGCAATATGGAGGTGTTCGTCAGTATATTCCTTTAAAAGTGAATGCTGCGGGTGTAATGCCTATTATTTTTGCACAAGCAATTATGTTCATTCCTGCAGCGGTTGTTGGCTTTACTGATGTAGCTTCCCTTAGCGGATTTGCGGCTACATTTAATAACCATAATGGTTTTTGGTATAATTTGGTATTTGCACTGCTTATTGTAGCTTTCACTTATTTCTATACTGCCATTATGGTTAATCCGAATCAAATGGCTGAAGACATGAAGCGTAACGGTGGTTTTGTTCCGGGTGTAAAACCGGGCAAGAAAACTGCTGAGTTCATTGATCAGGTTATGTCACGTATAACATTCCCCGGATCCTTGTTCCTTGCTTTGCTGGCTATTTTACCGGCTGTTGCTATTCAGATGAATATTGAGCAGCAATTCGCTTATTTCTTTGGAGGCACATCATTGCTGATATTAGTTGGTGTTGTATTGGATACATTGCAACAAATAGAAAGTCATTTATTGATGCGTCATTACGATGGTCTGATGAAGTCGGGCCGTATTAAAGGTCGTACATCAATGAGTATGGCTACAGCATAAAATGGCCATTTATTATAAGACGAACGAGGAAATTGAGTTAGTACGAATAAGTTCTTTACTTGTTGGAAAAACCTTAGCCGAAGTAGCAAAGGTCATTAAGCCCGGAGTAGCAACAGCTGAGCTTGATAAAATAGCGGAAAAATTTATACGCGATAATGGCGGAGTGCCTTCATTTAAAGGCTATAGCGGCTTTCCGGCCAGTTTGTGTATTTCGGTAAATTCGGTAGTAGTGCATGGAATACCCGGTAAATATGAACTGCAGGATGGCGATATTATTTCGGTTGATTGCGGTGTTTATAAAAACGGATTTCACGGTGATTCGGCCTATACCTTCGCTGTAGGAAATGTAAAACCCGAAACATTAAGGTTGCTTAAAGTTACAAAGGAGTGCTTGTGTAAAGGTGTTGAGACTGCTGTAGCCGGTAAAAGATTGGGGGATATAAGTTATATTATCCAGGAACACGCCGAAAGCAATGGTTACTCAGTAGTACGTGAGCTGGTGGGTCATGGTGTTGGAAAAGACCTTCACGAAGCGCCTGAGGTCCCTAATTATGGCAAAAGAGGGAGCGGACCGGTATTGCAGGAGGGATTGGTAATCGCTATTGAACCGATGATCAACCTTGGTAAGAAGGCGGTGAAAACAGAGAGTGACGGTTGGACAATCCGTACATTGGATAATATGCCATCTGCACATTTTGAACATACAATAGCAGTCAGGGCAGGTAAAGCAGATGTGTTGTCAACCTTTGAGTATATAGAAGCAGTGTTAAACGAAAAAAAAGAATTAGGGCTTATCGTAAAATGAATGTTTTCGGAAAGCACTAAATAAGTTAATATATGGCAAAACAGCCATCAATAGAACAAGACGGAACAATAATTGAAGCATTGTCGAACGCGATGTTTCGTGTGGAGCTTGAGAACGGGCACGTAATAACAGCTCATATTTCAGGCAAAATGCGGATGAATTATATAAAGATATTGCCCGGTGATAAAGTCAGAATTGAAATGTCACCGTACGATCTGACAAAAGGAAGAATAGCATATAGGTATAAATAAGTTAATAGTTGTAAGTTGTTTGTTAAGAAAATGAACTAACAATCAACAACTAAGAACCAACAATTAAAAATTATGAAAGTAAGAACATCAATTAAAAAGAGAAGCCCTGAGTGTATTATTGTACGCAGGAAAGGACGCCTTTATGTTATAAACAAAAAGAATCCGAAGTTTAAACAAAGACAGAAATAAATTAACAACCGGGAGTAAAGCATAGGGTTTAAAAAACCTGAAACTTGAAACCTGAAACTAAATAAAAATGGCACGTATTGCAGGTATTGATTTACCAAAAAACAAAAGAGGCGAAATTGGTCTGACCTACATCTTTGGTGTTGGCCGCAGCACAGCACGTAAAGTGTTAAAAAAAGCGGGTATTGACGCGAACATTAAAGTTCAGGAATGGAACGATGATGAGACGAATAAGATACGTACGGCTCTTAATGAAATGATCAATAATGGTTTATTGAAAGTTGAAGGAGCGCTTCGTTCGGAGGTTCAGTTGAATATCAAACGTTTGGTGGACATTAATACATATCGTGGCATCCGTCATCGTATGGGTTTGCCTGTAAGAGGACAGAATACACAAACCAATGCGCGTACACGTAAAGGAAAACGTAAAACAATCGCGAATAAAAAGATCGCGGCTAAATAATAAAACATAAATAATAAATGGCAAAACAAGCACAAGCAACAGGAGCAGGACAACAAGGGCAAGCCGGATCACCATCTGGTAAGGCAGCAGCCAAAAAGAGAGTGGTTAAAGTTGAGGCGGTAGGACAAGCCCATCTGAATGCTACTTTCAATAACCTGATCATTTCATTGACTAATAACGCGGGACAGGTTATATCCTGGTCAAGCGCAGGTAAAATGGGGTTCCGTGGTTCTAAAAAGAACACACCATACGCCGCTCAAATGGCGGCTAATGATTGTGGTAAAGTTGCCCATGATCTTGGTTTGCGTAAAGTAAAAGTATTTGTTAAAGGTCCGGGTGCAGGACGTGAGTCAGCAATCCGTACACTTGCATCTATTGGTATTGAGGTAACTGAAATTATGGATATAACACCTATACCTCACAATGGTTGCAGAGCACCCAAAAGACGTAGAGTGTAAGACAATTTTTAATTCTTAATTAGTAATTTTTAATTCAAAATAAGATGGCAAGATATACAGGCCCAAAATCAAAAGTTGCAAGAAAATTCCGGGAGCCAATTTTTGGCGCTGACAAAGCTTTGGAAAAGAAAAATTACCCTCCGGGACAACACGGCTTAACTAAAAAAAGAGCTAAACAATCGGAGTATGCTGTTCAGTTGATGGAAAAGCAAAAGGTAAAATATACCTATGGCATCCTTGAGCGTCAGTTTGCTAAAATATTCAATCGTGCATCACGTGCGCATGGCATTACGGGTGAGGTATTGTTGCAGTTAATCGAAGCCCGCTTGGATAATGTGGTTTATCGTATGGGTATTGCTCCATCACGTTCGGCAGCACGTCAATTGGTTGGACATAATCACATCACTGTAAATGGCGATCTTGTGAATATCGCATCTTATACACTTAAACCCGGCGATGTTGTGGCTGTTCGCGAAAAATCGAAAGTGTTGGAAGTGATAACAAATAATGTTGCAGGCGCTGCCAACCAATACCCGTGGATAGAGTTTGATAAAACAAAGCTGGAAGGCAAATTCACATCAATGCCGCAAAGAACACAGATACCGGAAAACATTAAAGAACAATTGATCGTCGAGTTGTATTCTAAATAATAAATAAAAACTAACCTAAACTATATAACAATGGCACTTTTAGATTTTATAAAACCAGATAAGGTGATAATGGTAAACTCAAGTGAAACCGAAGGTCAATTCGAGTTTCGTCCGCTTGAGCCTGGTTATGGTATTACCGTTGGTCACGCACTAAGAAGAGTTCTCTTGAATTCATTGGAAGGTTTGGCCATCACTTCAATTCGTTTTGATGGTGTTGATCATGAGTTCTCTACTATTAAAGGTGTTGCTGAAGATGTAACTGAAATCATCCTTAATCTTAAGCAGGTTCGTTTCAAACGCCAGATACAAGGCATGGACAATGAGCGTGTTGTTGTTAATGTTACAGGTAAAAATACATTAACAGCGGGCGATCTTGGTAAATTCATGACCGGTTTCCAGGTGTTGAATCCTGACTTGGTTGTTTGTAACATGGAGCCAAGCGTAAAAATAAAGCTGGAGTTGAATATCGGTAAAGGCCGCGGTTGGGTTGAAGCTTCTGATAACAAGCCTGTAAATGCACAGCACGGTGTTATTCCGATTGATGCTATTTACACGCCAATACGCCAGGTTAACTACGTTGTAGAGAACTTCCGTGTTGAACAAAAAACCGACTACGAAAAACTTATTTTAAATATCACCACTGATGGTTCTGTGCATCCTAAAGACGCATTGAAAGAAGCGGCAAAGATCCTTATTCATCACTTTATGTTGTTCTCTGACGAGCGTATCACACTTGACACAGAGGAAAAACAGGCAACCGAAGAGTTTGATGAAGCATCATTGCACATGCGTCAGTTGTTGAAGACCAAACTGGTTGACATGGACCTTTCTGTTCGCGCGCTTAATTGCTTAAAAGCCGCTGACGTTGAAACCCTTGCTGACCTTGTGTCTTACAACAAAAACGACCTGTTGAAATTCCGCAACTTTGGTAAAAAATCACTTACTGAACTGGAAGAACTGGTACAGGCTAAAGGATTAACCTTTGGAATGAACCTTGCAAAATATAAATTAGATAAAGAATAATATAGATATGAGATGTGAGATATGAGATGTGAGACGTCTCGGATCTCATGTCTCGCATCTCAATACTAAATTCAATGAGACACGGAGATAAAATAAATAATTTAGGCAGGAAAACCGCTCACAGGCACGCGTTGTTGTCGAACATGGCGAGTTCGCTTATTATGCACAAGCGTATTAACACAACGTTAGCTAAAGCGAAAGCGTTGCGTTTGTATGTTGAGCCTTTGATCACAAAATCAAAAACGGATTCAACAGCATCACGCCGTATAGTGTTCAAATACCTTCAGAATAAAGAAGCGGTTGGTACATTGTTCCGCGATGTGGCTGCTAAAGTAGGCGACAGGCCGGGTGGATATACACGCATTATTAAAATGGGAATCCGCTTAGGCGATAACGCTGAATTAGCGATGATAGAGCTCGTTGACTTTAACGAATTATTGTTAGGAGCATCTAAAGAAAAAACTCCCGGAAAAGCAAAAGCTACACGCAGAAGAGGCGGCAAAAAGAAAGCCACTGAAACTGCA
>JAEUTS010000063.1 GCA_016787005.1 Bacteroidia bacterium | reverse complement strand
GGTTTGCGTATTTTTTATACGATCACGCATAAATTCCATCGCTTCAAGCGGATTCATATCCGCAAGGTGTTTGCGTAATATCCACAGGCGCTGTAATGTTTCTTTATCCACCAACAGGTCATCTCTGCGGGTACTTGAAGCGACAATATCAATCGCAGGGAATAAACGTTTGTTAGAAAGCTTACGATCCAATTGAAGTTCACTGTTACCGGTACCTTTAAACTCCTCAAAAATAACCTCATCCATTTTTGAACCGGTTTCAGTTAAGGCAGTTGCAAGGATAGTAAGTGACCCTCCGTTTTCAATTTTGCGGGCTGCTCCGAAAAAACGTTTTGGTTTGTGTAATGCATTCGCGTCAACACCACCTGATAATACTTTACCCGATGCAGGCTGTACGGTGTTATAGGCACGCGCCAAACGTGTAATGGAATCAAGCAGGATAACCACATCATGTCCGCACTCTACCATTCGCTTGGCCTTTTCAAGCACTATATTGGCAATACGCACGTGACGATCGGCAGGCTCGTCAAACGTAGAAGCAATAACTTCTGCCTTTACGCTACGTGCCATATCCGTTACTTCCTCAGGACGCTCATCAATAAGCAAAATGATAAGGTACGTTTCCGGGTGATTGAACGCGATGGCGTTCGCTATTTCTTTTAACAACACTGTTTTACCTGTTTTAGGCTGCGCTACAATTAACGCACGCTGGCCCTTACCAAGGGGAGTGAACAGGTCAACAATACGTGTTGATAAAGAGTTCTGCGGATGACCTGTTAACTTGAATTTTTCATATGGAAACAAAGGTGTCAGATAGTCAAATG
Source organism: Bacteroidia bacterium (assembly GCA_016787005.1). Lineage (GTDB taxonomy): Bacteria > Bacteroidota > Bacteroidia > JABDFU01 > JABDFU01 > JABDFU01. The sequence goes on along the minus strand of JAEUTS010000063.1, from coordinate 1,648 downwards.
GAACACGGTCACGTACATAAGCAGGATCGCGGCCATTGATCTTATCGATTTTTATCAACGGGAAATACTTTTCGCCTTCTTTAGGCGGACGGATACTACCGCGTACGGTATCACCTGTTTTTAAACCAAACAATTTTATCTGTGATTGTGATACATAGATATCATCAGGAGAATTCAGGTAGTTATAATCAGATGAGCGAAGGAATCCATAACCATCAGGCATGATCTCCAACACTCCTTCACTGACAACAATGCCATCAAAATTATAGAGGTCGGCCTGCCTGTTACGGGGCTCAAAACGGGTACGGTTATGTTGATCTCCCCCACTGTTCATCATCGGATCGGAAGGGACAGGTTGAGTTTCCTGTACCTGTGGCGCCGAAGTACTCACCGTTGATGGGGCTGGTTCTTCCTTTTGAGGAGGAAAGTCATTCTCCAATTCGGGGGCATCAGCAACTATATCTGTATCGAGCTTCACTTTTTTTACACGGCTCTTATCATCGCTTTTGGAAGCAACAGCTTTTCCGGGAGCCGGATTAAGGGCCTGGTGATCCAGTATCTTATAAATAAGTTCCTGCTTTTTAAGAGTGTCGTATTTAGGAATATTAAACTCTTTGGCAATGTCTCTCAGCTCAGAAACAAGCTTGTTGTTCAATTCAACAATGTCGTACATAAATTACGGGTTAGGTTAAAGGATAAATTTGTGGGGTTATTTGGGGGTTGAGTATAAGCTCACAGAAAATTTACAACAGAAAGTTGAATTATTTTAGGAATTATGTTTTGTGATTAACGATTACAAGAAGATGTAATGCCAGAATCGTGGTACAAGTATACGAATAATATCTTACAATATACCCAAATCCGGCTAAAAAATTACAATTGTCCAAGTTCCACCACCTCCAGGTCCTTTATATTCTCTTTGTCAATTGTAAACCTTACGAGGGTTTTCACCTTATGAAAACCATAATTTCCGGCAGCGCCGGGATTAATGTGCAGAAGGCTATATTTCTTGTCGAATATTACCTTAAGAATGTGCGAATGACCGCAAATAAATAGTTTTGGAGGCTTTTCTTCAATGAGTTTTTTTACTTCCGCATCATATCTGTCAGGATATCCTCCAATGTGTACCATTAATACATCTACATTTTCGCACATAAAACGCTGCACTTTCGGGTATACCTTGCGTATATCCTGTCCGTCTATATTCCCGTATACGGCCCGAAGGGGTTTTATTTGTTCCAACTCCTTACAAACGGATATTGTTCCAATGTCACCCGCATGCCATATTTCATCGCATTGGGTAAGGTACTTAACAGCGGCTTTGTCGAGGTGATTATGTGTGTCGGAAAGTAAACCGATGCGGATCATAAATTAATCTCAAATTGAATCCGAATAAACCGAAGGTGCCTTTTCCCTCAGGTTATAATTTGAAGCCATGGCCTCACCGTATGCTCCTGCGGTACGCAATGCTATAAGGTCACCCCGTTTTGTTTCCGGTAACTCAACCGCTTTACCAAAACAATCGGATGATTCGCAGATAGGGCCTACTACATCGTACTTAAAGATAGTGGAGGAAGGACGAATGACGAGGGATGAAATGTTTTCTATTTTATGATAGGACTGATATAGTGCCGGACGAATAAGTTCG
>JAEUTS010000061.1 GCA_016787005.1 Bacteroidia bacterium | reverse complement strand
GAATGAAGCTCATCATGCTGGTGCATGAAAAAATAAATTTCATGAACACCAGAATCGATCCACTTTTTAATTCGTTTTACCCAATCATCAATTCGTGTATAATCTGTAGCGTGCAAGCCATTTCCGACAAATCGGACAAAGGCTTTTGGAGTAGTGAGCGCCATGTGCACACAATCCCTCCGACCAGAGGCATCGGTAATAACCGTACCAAATTTAGTTTCGTACAATAGGTCAAATAGGCGCTTAGAATTATCGGGGTCGAACCATTCTTTGTGTCGAACTTCAATAAATACTTCGAGATCTTTCGGTAAAGACTTCAAATATGCCTTTAAATTTTCGAATTCTTTTGGACCATAATTATCAGAAAGTTGCAGGAAACAGGGTCCAAGATGTTTTCCAAATGTATATATGGCATCAAGGTATACATCAGTAACATTTTTAGCATTTTTCAACCGGCTTATATGTGTAGTGGAATTATTGAACTTGGGACAAAATAAAAAATCCTTTCCCACTTTGCTCAACCATTTTTCTATTGTGGCTTTTGGGAAAATCTGGTAAAACATTGCATTGAACTCAATACAATTAAAATGCTTTGCATAATGCTCAAGGAAATTAGCATCCTTTGTGCCTTTTGGATATAACTTTCCCACCCACTCTTTACGGCCCCACTTGGCACAGCCCACAAACACCTTAACCTTTTTATTTTTAGGAAGTGGATTATTATTTATTGTCGATTTTGTTTCCGGCCTGTCAGGAGGCAAACGAAAATCAATGTTCCCGATCTCTTTGGGGGATACTTTACCAAATTCCATTGATGATTAAGGATATTGTATTTAAAGAATTGGGAGCTTAAAATATTCTACTCCTTGTCCCTTGTTTTCTTCCAGGTTTTATATATGCCCAGCTGCATTGGCCTGTCTTTTGGCACCTCGCGCAAGGGCTCACAAGCTTTAAGTGTTGCGTAACATTCTGCAGGCAATTGCTGATATAGCTTCGTGCCTTGTGTTTTCCATTCTATCATTTCTTCACTAACATCCTTTACAATTTTTGCAGGGTTGCCAACAAGAACCTTTCTTTCAGGAATGATCATACCGGTTGAAACAAAGGCAAGTGAACCAACAATACAATTGTCGCCAACCACAACATTATCCATAATCACGGCATTCATTCCCACCAACACATTTTTTCCAATGGTGGCCCCATGAATGATGGCCCCGTGTCCTATATGTGCACTTTCTTTTAATAACACCGTTGTCCCCGGAAACATGTGAATCGTACAATTTTCCTGTACATTGCAGCCATCTTCAATGACTATTTGTCCCCAATCTCCCCTGATTGCTGCACCAGGACCTATGTAAACATCTTTGCCAATAATTACATTACCGGTTACCGCAGCCTGGGGGTGAATGAAAGCGCTTTGATGAATGACTGGTTTATATCCGTTGAATTCGTAGATCATTTATAATTTCTTTTACCGCATGGGATGCTGAGTTTTTCGCTGAGAGTCGCTGATCTCTCTGTTAAATTTTCGAATTTTATCGGTGGTCCCTGCGGTTATTTTTTAAACCCTTTCTATAACAACTGCATACCCCTGCCCTACTCCAATACACATGGTAACAAGTGCATACTTTTTGTTCTGATCGTGCAACTCAATTGCCGCGGAATTAAGTATTCGCGCGCCGCTCATACCCAAAGGATGACCCAATGCAATAGCGCCTCCATTTGGATTGACACGGGGGTCATTATCTGTAATACCTAAAGCGCGCGTACAGGCAAGACTTTGCGCGGCGAATGCTTCATTAAGCTCAATGATATCGATATCACCGATTTTCAAACCCGCCTTATGTAAGGCCTTGTTACTGGCTGCGACCGGACCAATACCCATGATGCGGGGCTCAACACCGGCTACTCCTGATGAAACGATACGCGCCCTGGGTTTTAAATTATATTTTTTAACAGCATTTTCAGATGCTAATAAAATCGCAGCTGCACCATCATTTAAACCTGAGGCGTTGCCGGGAGTTACAGTCCCGTCTTTTCGGAAAGAAGGTTTTAATTTTGCTAAAACATCAAGTGTTGTAGTTGGTTTTATAAATTCGTCTTTATCAAAAAGTATAGTATCGCCTTTACGTTGCGGAATTCCAACACCAATTATTTCTTTAGCGAAGCGCCCATTTTTTTGTGCGGCCGATGCTTTCGATTGGCTCCACATGGAAAACTTATCCTGGTCTTCACGACTTATTTTATCACGATCAGCCAGGTTTTCGGCGGTCTCGCCCATTGCATCCGTACCATACATTTCTTTCATCTTCGGATTGATGAAACGCCAGCCGAAACTACTGTCGAACATTTGCGCATCACGTCCAAACGCGGAACTTGTTTTAGAAATTACCCATGGGCCTCGTGTCATATTCTCAACTCCACCCGATATCATTAATTCTGCATCGCCAACCATTATTGAGCGGGCCGCTGCTATAGAAGCCGACAAACCCGAAGCGCATAAACGATTAACCGTTTCTCCGGGCACTGAAACAGGTAACCCGGCCATTAATAATGCCATACGGGCCACATTGCGATTATCTTCACCCGATTGATTGGCACATCCTAAGATAACATCACCTATCTCATTCGGATCAACACCGGAATTCCTTTTCATCAGTTCTTTCAACACAATGGTGGCAAGATCATCTGTTCTTATGGTTGCCAATGAACCGCCAAAATTACCAATCGGGGTACGGATACCGTCTACGATGTAAGCACTTTTCATAATTAATTGCACGCTGATCTTTATGATGATTATGATTGGCTATGATCTATCAGCGTCTATCTTAATAATCATAGCATATCTTTATTCTATTTCGCTTCAGAAGGAAACCAATCTTTTGAAGTTCTATAAACCGTTCCTTTAAATAGTGCAACAGTTTTATTATCCTGGTTTGTTATTGTGATACTATATATTCCGATCTTATTTGACAATGAAACTTCTTGAGCAATGGCAGTTATCAGGTCCCCTTCCACCAGCGACACAGTATGAGAAATTGAAGTTTCAACCGAAACGCTTTTGCGTCCATGTGAATTGGAGGCGAATGCAAGCGCACTATCTGCCAATGAATAAGTTATTCCTCCATGCGCGATGGCGAACCCGTTTAACATTTCTTTACGTATTTTCATACGTAATGTACAGGCTCCGGTTTTCACCTCAAGCAACTCAATACCCAACCACTGACTGAACCAGTCGTTGTTGTACATCTGATCGACCACCCTCTGAGCTAATGTTTTTTCCGACATTACTTTCTTAATAAAATGTGATTTTATCAGCGGCCATGCGCTTGATCAGCACACTTGGACGGTAACGGTCCTCGGCATATTCGTCATACATATCCTGCAGCACATCCGATATTTTTTCAACACCAATCTGATCCGCCCATTTCAACAACCCTTTAGGATAATTTACACCTTTGGTCATTGCCAGGTCTATATCCTCTTTCGAAGCAATTTTCAGATAAAGTGCATCAGCTGCTTCATTAATGAGCATATATAATACACGGTGAAAAATACCCTGGCCAAGCTCCTCATCCTTTTTAGGTTGAGGAATTGAAGCTCCTTCACTGTAGTTATAATACCCTTGCCCTGATTTACGGCCAAAACGCTTTGCTTCGAACAATCGCTTTTGCGTCAAAGAAGGCTTATAACGCTGATCAAAGAACATTTGCGTCCAAACGGTTTCAGTGACCGTGTAATTAATGTCATTCCCGATCATATCCATTAACTCGAAAGGCCCCATTTTAAAACCCCCGAACTCTTTCATGGCCCAATCAATGGTAGCGAAATCCGCAAAACCCTCTTCATAAATACGTATTGCCTCACCATAAAACGGACGGGCTACACGGTTAACAATAAAACCCGGCGTGTCTTTTGCGAGTACAGTTGTTTTACCCCAACTATCAATCATCTTTTTTGATCCAACTGTTACCTCGTCGGAAGTAGCTAACCCGGGAATAATTTCTACTAATGGCATTAAAGGTGCAGGATTGAAAAAATGGATCCCAATTACTCTCTCAGGTTTTGTACAACCCGAAGCAATTGATGTAATAGAAAGTGACGAAGTATTGCTTGCCAATATACATTCTGCCTGCACAATTGTTTCAAGCTCAGAAAATACTTTTTGTTTTACACTAAGATTCTCAATGATCGCTTCAACAACCAAGCCACATGATTTGAGATCGCTGAGGCTTGAAACATACTTAATGTGCTTTAAAATATCATCGGCCGCTTCTTTCGCAAGCTTTTGTTTTTCCACCAGTCTATTTAAAACAACCTGCAATGCTGTTTTACTTTTATCAAGAGCAGCACTATTATTGTCATACACAAATACCTCATGCCCTGCTGTTGCAGCAACCTGCGCAATGCCGCTACCCATAGCACCTGAACCAATAACACCAATAGTTATTCTCTTATCTGACATCTATTGAAATTGCAATAAATTTTACTCTCCTTTAAAAACAGGTTTTCGCTTTTCCAAAAACGCTTTTACACCTTCGGCGAAATCATAGCTTGCGGCCGCTTCGACCTGCATCTTGCCTTCAGCATCCAACTGCTTTTCAAGTGTATTAATTGCCGATTCATTTAGTAAACGTTTTGTGAGTCCAATTCCCTTCGTTGCCATAACCGCCAGTTTTGACACCATTACCAGCGCCTCTTCCTGAAGTTTTGCATCATCAACCACTTTATATATCATGCCCATTTGCAAAGCCTGCTCAGCAGTTACATTATCACCAAGCATCATTAAAGCCGAAGCGCGTTGAAAACCTATAAGGCGCGGCAAAAAGAAGGTTCCTCCGCTATCAGGTATAAGACCGATTTTGCTGAATGCCTGTATAAATGCAGCGGAATTACCGGCAATTACTATATCACAGGCTAACGCTATATTGGCACCCGCGCCGGCTGCCACACCATTTACAGCACACACTACAGGTTTCTCTATTTTGCGAATACCTAAAATAATAGGATTGTAATGTTCTCGCACTATCCGCTCAATGCCCACTCCACTTCCATCAATTGCTTCTCCCAGATCCTGCCCGGCACAGAAAGCTTTGCCTTCTGCGGTAAGCAATACAGCCCGAATAGTTTTATCTGATGCGGCTTCATTCAATGCCTGCTGCAATTGCAAAGCCATTTCACGATTAAAACTATTAAATTTTTCGGGGCGATTTAAAGTGATCCTGCAAACCCCCTTAAGTATTTCTGATTTTATCAATGCCATATATCTGATAATTTAAATGTACCCGAATAGCTATTACACATAGGGAAGCCCTATGCACATTGTAAATTTAGCAATTGTTTTGAAGAAAGGAATAGGTACAAAAGACCTAAATTATACCAATTATAAATATAAATTAGTCTTTGTTTTTTGACCTCACACTTTGACTCTCTCCGAAGGAGAGAGAAGCTGTGGATTAATTTATATTTATAATTGGCATTATATGCACTTGAAATAATCGAATGGCTCTTTGCAATCGTTACACCTGTATAATGCTTTGCAGGCTGTAGAACCAAACTGGCTTATCATTTCAGTATTCAGCGACTTACATTGCGGACAGGCAGGATATTTTTTTTTACCCATAAGCGATCCTTTATCAATTGTAGCTCTTTCTGGCGGAGCAATACCGTATTTTCGCAGTTTCTCTTTAGCTTCATCATTCATCCAGTCTGTTGTCCATGGAGGAGAATAGACCATTTTGATCTCCACATGCTGCATTCCGCTCAATTTTAAAGTTGAAACGATCTGATCCTCGATAAGTTTCATGGCAGGACAGCCTGAATAAGTAGGTGTAATAGTTACAATACATCCATTGGCTGTTAATTCAACATCACGAAGGATTCCCAGCTCTTTTATGTTAATGACAGGTATCTCCGGATCCGGGATT
>JAEUTS010000060.1 GCA_016787005.1 Bacteroidia bacterium | reverse complement strand
CTCGTCGACTGAAAGGCCTCCCCAATATATCTGGATGCTGCCACCAGTACTATATTTTGGGGCAATGGGAGAGACATGTATGCCGGTAATATATGCACCTGTATTTTTATTCCAACGTTTTAATGAATCACTATCGTATGTGTAGAGCCAATTGGGACTCACTGCCATTCCATTCATTCCATTCATGTTTGTCGCGTATTGATACCGTATGCTTCCCAGTTCAGTTATCTTGTGTCCACCCTGAACCATCCAATTAGTCGGGGTGAGAGTAGGAACCGGACATTTTACCATTGCATTATTTACGCCAACTGTTGATCCTGCTGTATATCCCGCTAACATATAACAGAAATTACTTTGGTTATCAATGGCCAGAAGTTGAAAATCGCGATTGACAGCAGTTGTAGAAAATACATTTACAGAAGTGAAATTCGACATGTTTGTATCAAGTGCTACCGCGTTAAAGGTTGTTCCGCCTCCTCCTGCGATCACTATTTTATTGATGCACCGGTTGTATTCCATTCTCCATATTTCGTCCATTGAATTCGATCCGGCGAATGTTCCGGTTTGAAAACCTGCTGTATTTACTTTGAAAACTCTGGCTGTAGGAACCTGCCAGGTTTCGCCTAAATAACTGGTTCCGCTGAACTCATCTACTGCAAAATCACCATAGCTATAACCGCCATTGTATAATCCAAGTCCAACAGCATTGTATACCCATAGAATTACTCCGGCGTTGTTAAGTTTAGCCAATTTGTATGGCGCCCGTGACCCGTATATATATACATTACCTTGCAGATCGTAATTTACATCGTAGGCGCAATTGGGTGCTGTAAAGAAGGGGTTTGTTGTCCAGGGGTCGATGATAATTGTTTGTTGTTTGTCATTGGATGCTTGCTGAAAAGAAGTTGAAGTATTTAATGCAAATGAAACGGTATTATCTTTTAACTCAAATGCAGATCGGATGTTTGTGCCGTCTTCATAAAAGCTTGAGGGTGCATGATCAACAAAATCTCCGAACTCAGACCGGATAATAATATTGCTTTCTATATCTGTTTTTAATCCCTTTGCATTTTTATAATGCATTTTTATTTTTGAAATATCTGCTCCGGGATGAAGAATAATGGAATATTTTACTCCGCCTTTTTCAGGGAGAATATATTCAATATCTATATTTGGATAAATACTTTTGTAAGTGATCTTTTTGAAGCAGCGGGCTTTTATTGTGGTTTGGCCATTGTCCTTTTCACTTGCGTAGGTATAGTAGCATGTTTGAAGGTCGCTTGCGTAAATTTCTGCGCCAGGATCTGAGCCTATCCATTGCAGCTGCAGATACTGGTGTTCTACTTCTGTTGTTTTTCCTGTTTTCTCTTTTCGTTCAGACCCTTTTCTTTCATGTTTTTCAGTTGAGGAATTCAGTGTCTTAATATTATCATGACAATAAATCAAACTGTTAGATGAAAAGTAGATGTCAACTCCACCTGAACTGGCACTATATAGTACAGAAGTGTTAAAAGATTCTTTGAGCCGCTTGCCTATCGAACTTTCAGAATCGAATTGGCTATTGTTCTCTACAAATACAGAATGTTCAAATGCATTACTTGCCCACTCTTTCATATTATTTGGTGATGCAAAACGGGCCAGCTGAGCATAACTTTGCTGAGAGCTGATCGATAAAAATAGTACTAATGAAAAAATCTTGAGTAATTTCAAACCATATGTTTTTTAATGTATCTGGTTAATGAGCTGATATTTTTTTTCAAGATATGCCATGAGTCAAAATCTTCTTATATGGTTATGATTTTGCAAGCCAAAAATTTGTTTCTTTTAAAGATAAGAGAATTTCGATTCTTTTCCAATTGTTGTATATGGAGAAAATACCGGGCATTTTAATACCAGAAAATGCAAATCATAGCGTAAATTAGGATGATTGTTTGATTTTAAGCAGGCACCGGAAAAAATGTCCAAAAAGCTATATAATCTTATTAAGGCGCTAACTCCCAACGAAAAGGGCTATTTCAGAAAGTTCTCATCAATGCATGTGGTGGGAGGCGAGAATTTATATATGAAGTTGTTTGATTCGCTGAATGAGATGGAAAGGTATGATAAATCGTTGTTGCCTAAGATATTCAGGAGAAAAGGAAAGGGAAATCAACTGCCGGCTTATACAAATTATCTTTTCGCAAATATTCTCGACGCGCTTAAAATATATCATGCCCGTAAAACAACGGAAGCCGAGATCAGGCATTTGTTGCTTGATGTTGAATTGTTGTTTGCAAAAGGATTATATCAGGAAGCCAGGAAAATTCTTGCAAAGGCAAGAGATAAGGCAAATCGCAGCGAAAACTTGTTCCTATTAGTGGAGATTATTAATTGGGAAGAGAAAATTGCCAAGAATGATCTTGACCCGCAACTTATGGAAAGGATCATCAATACAAGCCATGCTGAACGGCTTAAAATTACTGATAAACTTAAGACATCCCTTCAATACAAATGGCTGCATAGCCGTGTGATCTACCTTATGATTAGAATCGGGCAGCATATAAAAGGAAGGGATGAATTGAATAAGTTAGAAGAGATCATGCGTCATCCTTTGCTCAGGGCAGAAAAAATGGCGATATCATTGTACGATAAGAACACTTTTTATTATATACATGCGCTGTATAATTATATAAAACGCAAGCAGGATATAAAAAAATCTATTGAGTATACCCAGAAGCGGAAGGCGCTAATGGAAGATAATATTCAATATGGCGCATTTGATATGAATGCATACTTAAGCACATTCAATAATCTGATGAGCTCATACATGCAGACGTTGGAGGTAAAGGAATATGACAAACTGGTTGATGATCTGAAGAAAATGCCTGAACGTTTTGGAAATAAAATAGGCGAAAAACATGAGAATATTAGGTTGGCTTACATTAATAGTGCTGTTTTGGTGCGATGCTTTTTCACAGGAGAATTTGAAGAAGGTTTATCGGCTGTACGGGGAAATGAAACTGCCTGGGAAAATGTGCAGGCGAAAATCGGGAAAGCAGAAGTCCTGGTGTTTTATGATCATATGCGTTCTCTTTCCTTCGCTGTTCAGGATTATAAAAAAGCATTACTATGGAATAATAAAATTTTAAATGAAAGTTCAGAAGAATTTAAAACAGACCTTTATATTATCGCGATGATTTGGAATATTATTATTCATTATGACATGGGGAATCTTCAGTTGGTTGAATCGCTTACCAGGTCAGCTCTACATGCTTTTTATAATGAAAAAAAATCACACCGGTTTGAAAGACTTTTTCTGAAGAACATGCAAAAAATACTTAATGCGAAGAATGAAGAAGGAATTAAGGGTGTTTTTTCTGCTTTCAAAAAAGAGTTGATGGCTTTAAAAAAGCACACGGGTGAGCTCATGGAGATAGACTACATCTCATACATGGCTTGGCTGGATTCACACATTGAGCATAGAAAATATTCAGACGTAATTAGAAAATACCTGCCTAATAAATAAATTGACGATTCACCGGGAACCATTCTTTTCCATCTCCTTTTTCATCAACTTCCAATAATCACCTGAATAGTCAACCAATATTTCAGAGCCTCGGGCAATTTCAGCGGTAGCAATTATATAAGGAACGCCTTTAATATTTGTGTATTCGGAATTATTCTTCAGTCCCTTTTTGCCATTAAAGCCTTCTGCATCATTGGCATAACGAGCCAGCTCCTTTGTAGTGTTTTGGGCATCAATGGAGTTTTTAGATGAAACAAAATACAGGTACCGTGCATTATTAATATTCTTTCCATATCGTTTTAAGCATTGCGCCCAGCTTAATTTTTCACCTTTATATTCCACAACAAGGTCGCCTTTGCGGATCAATGAGGTTGTAAAAAGACCTTTTCCTGCGTGTGGTATTTTCGATTTTTTTACTATCAGCATAATATTATACTATTGTTCCAAATTGTTTTAAATGATGAACAGCATGTTTGTGTAAGAGTTGTACCCATTCGTTCAGAGTTAAATCACCATAAAAGGGATTTGTAACAGTTTTGTCCATATCTGATCCGAATACTTTGAACAAATCATTTATTTCCATTTCCAATTCGTTAAATGCTTTGTCAATGGAAGTGTTGCGTATTGCGGGCGGCTCGTCTGCCATTAATGCGTTCCGGGTGTTTTCTTTGAATGGCTTCTCTGTCATGAGGAAAGCTTTGTATTTGTCTAATACATCAATCGGGGTGTGCAGTTTTTGAGGATCCTTGCCATTTGCAATTCGTATTGAATCACTCATATGCTCAACCATTTGCTGAAAATTCATTTTTCCCCAAAGAGGTTTTGTTGAAGGATCAATCTTTTTCAAAAGGGGCACGTATTTGCTTTTTAAAAAATCATGTTTCTCTGGTGTCATTCTGTTTGTGGTTGTTTGATCGGCGCAAATGTAATACAAAGTTGCGGTTCATTTATCACTGCCTGAATTTATTTACTTTTACGGTATGGTATTAACGGATACACATACACATCTCTATGCGTCTGAATTTGGTGAGGACAGGGATGCCACTTTGAAACGGGCAATTGATAGTGGTGTAAATCGGTTATTCCTTCCAAATATTGATAGCTCATCTGTTAGTGGAATGCTTGAGTTGGTTAAGAAATTCCCACAGAACTGTTTCCCGATGATGGGTTTGCATCCTTGTTCGGTGAAAGAAAATTATGAGACTGAGCTAAGTTCGGTTGAGAAGTGGTTGGGCGGGCAAGAAGTCAGGTTTTATGCCGTTGGTGAGATAGGATTGGATCTGTACTGGGATGTAACTTTTTTTGCACAACAAAAGCAGGCATTCCGTAAGCAGATTGAACTGGCATTGCAATACCGATTACCAATTGTGATACATGTTCGCAAGGCATTTAGTGAAACTATAGAAATTGTCAGTGAATATAAAGGGAGGGGACTAAACGGAATTTTCCATTGCTTTTCTGGTAGTTTGGAAGAAGCAAAACAAATAGTATCATTGGGAGGGTTTAAACTGGGAATTGGGGGAGTTGTCACCTTTAAGAATGGCGGATTGAATGAAGTAATACCACATATTGCATTGGAGCATCTGGTGTTGGAAACAGATTCTCCATACCTCTCACCTGTTCCATACAGGGGTAAGCGTAATGAAAGTGGATACCTTGCAATTATTGCAAAAAAGGTCGGTGAATTAAAGAATTGTTCAATGGAGGAAGTGGCAGAGCAGACAACTAAAAATTCTATTGATATCTTTGGTGTTTAGAAAAGGTTTTAAGTTACAGGTTTCAGGTTAAGAGAAACGACTTGAAAGCTGTAACCTGAAACCGGAAAACAGACGTTATGAAAAAACCTTCAATATTGCTTATTTATACCGGTGGAACAATTGGTATGATGGAAGATGTGCGGTCCAAAAGCTTAAAGCCATTCGACTTTAAGCATCTGACCAAACAAATACCTGAATTGAAAAAGCTGAATATTGAGCTTTCGGCTATTGCTTTCGATAAGCCGATTGATTCATCGGATATGAATCCCGGCGTTTGGATAAAACTGGCCGGATTAATAGAAGAGAATTATTCTAAACACGATGGTTTTGTCTTACTGCATGGGTCGGATACCATGGCATATACTGCCTCAGCACTTAGTTTTATGCTTGAGAATTTGAACAAGCCCGTTATTTTAACGGGCTCTCAATTGCCTTTGGGAATTATCCGGACAGATGGTAAAGAAAATTTAATAACTGCGATTGAAATTGCAGCAGAGCGTAAAAATGGAAAACCTGTTGTTCCCGAAGTGTGTATTTATTTTGAATATCAGTTGTACCGGGGCAACCGTACGCACAAATACAACGCCGAACATTTCCAGGCTTTTCAAAGTGCCAATTACCCGATCTTAGCCGAAGCCGGTGTGCATATTAAGTTTAATTATAATGCTATCCGGAAGGTGAATAATAAGAAGCTGGTCGTTCATACAAAATTGGATTCTGATATTGCTATTTTGAAAATATTTCCTGGAATCAGCAAAAGTGTTGTTGAGTCGGTTTTAGCTGCAAGGCATTTGAAAGCTGTGGTGTTGGAAACCTTTGGTGCCGGAAATGGTCCAACTGATACATGGTTCGTTGAGCTGCTTAAAAATGCCATTAAGAGGGGTGTTGTCATTTACAATGTAACTCAATGTAATGCAGGAGCTGTCGAGCAGGGGAAATACGAAACCAGTACTCAATTAAAAAAAATAGGGGTCATTGGTGGTGCCGATATTACCTATGAAGCGGCGATCGCTAAATTAATGTTCCTTCTTGGACAAAATAGTTCACTTAAAGATATTCCCCGCTTGTTAACATCTTCACTCAGGGGTGAATTGACCTGAAAGAAACAGGATAAAGTATAAAAAGCCTATTTTTACGGAGAAAGAATTGTAAGTGGGCAAAAAAGAGAGTAAAAGCAAATCCTCCGTTATTTCTTCAGTAGGATCGTTATCCAACAGAAGGATTTATATTTTTATTTTCGCTTTCTGTTTTTTGCTCTATGGGAATTCAATTAAAAATGGATTTTCACTTGATGATGAGTTCGTTTCTTATAACCACCAACAGGTAAAAAAAGGTTTGAGGGGTATCCCTGAAATATTTGCCTCATACTATACTTCAGGTGCGCAAACACATAAATTATACGGATATAGACCCATTGCAAAAGCAACTTTCGCTATAGAGTATTCTATCTTCGGAGAGAATCCTCATGCCAGTCATTTTTTCAATATCGTTATTTATGCGTTCATAGGAGTTGTTATTTTTAAGTCTCTCAAAAAGTGGCTCGAAAATTACAATATTGTTTTGCCTCTGTTAATAACTATGCTTTTTCTTGCCCATCCTGTTCATTCTGAAGTTGTGGTATCAATAAAAAACCGGGAGGTATTGTTGGCTTTTCTTGGAAGTTTTATGATGTTTCACTTTGCAATCAGGTACATTGAGTACAATAAAATAAGAGACATTGCCTGGGCAAATTTTTTCGGAATCTTTGCATTTCTGTCAAAACCGGAAACGGCACCTGCAATATTTTTTATCCCCTTTTTGTCCTATTTTTTTACGAACGCATCTGTGAAGAGAGGCATACTGGTTCCTATGATCCCATGGGCAATTACTGCAGGTTTCGTTACTATTCTTCATTTCGCAGGTGTTCCGATATTTGGTCGCGATGCCAGTATAATGGAGTATTTTGATAATCCGTTATATTTTACTGGGGATTGGAGTATTCGATTAGGCGTTGCGTTTAATTCTTTATTCTATTATCTGCGTATGCTCATTGTTCATTATCCCCTGGTTTATTTTTATGGTTATAATATGATTCCGGTTGAAAGCTTCTTTAGTTTTGGTCCGGTTTTGTCATTCATAATTTATCTGGGTATGGGTGTGTTTGCAATATGGAATCTAAAGAGAAAGTATCTTCCCGCATTGGGAATCACCTGGTACCTGATACATATTGCTCTGTTTGCCAACATTGTTGTGCCGGCGGCCGGAATTGTGGCCGAGCGGTTTGTGTTTGCAGGATCATTCGGTTTCTGTATTGTGGCTGCCTACTATTTATTGAAGATCTCAAAAGTAAATTTTGAGACACCGTCAAAGGGATTGGCAATGAATTCTACATTAGCCATGATCTCCGGTGTTATTTTTGTGCTGTTTGCCGGTCAAACCATCGCACGGAATAACGATTGGAAGGATAAGCTTACTTTGTTTCGTCATGATATCCGGCACCTTGATAATTCGGTAAAGGCGCACGAAATACTTGCCACTTCTCTTATGAACGAGCGAAATTATGCGAAGACAGAAGAAGAGCGCTGGCAGTTAACGGAAGAGGCCGTGTTGCATTACAAGAGGGCATTGGAGATTTATCCCGATTTCGCGATGGCTAATAATAATTTGGGGATCATTTACGCAAATCTTTACAATGATTGTGAAAAGGC
>JAEUTS010000028.1 GCA_016787005.1 Bacteroidia bacterium | reverse complement strand
ATCGAAGGCCATTAAATTACTCAGTCGTACTTCCACTTTGTCCATTGTGAAGCCAACTATTGAAAGTGTTGAAGTAAAAGTAATCAGGTTAAATCCAAGATCCTGGCCTGCCTTTGTACCGCTTATCTCAAATATCTTCCAGCCAATCTTGGGGGCTTTGATGTCCTTTACAATTTCTTTCACCTTTTCCTTAATCGCCTTCGTCTCCATTCCTTTTATATTAAGAATGGCATCAACACCGTTATTCAGAGCAATATTTAGTTTTTCTTCACTTATGTCCAGTGCTATTACTTTAGCCCCGAATATTTTTGCAATTAACGCGCCGTATAAACCGACACCTCCGACTCCTATTACAATAGCCAAATCTCCGGCTTCCAATTCAGATTTTTCAACTACCTGGTAAGGGGTGGATATGGCATCTGCAATTACAGCTAATTGCTCAAGAGAATATTTTTTTAAAATATTCTCTGAAACCTGGCATAAGAATTTAGATGGCACTTTAATATGTGAAGCAAACCCTCCGTGAAAATCATTTCCTGGCATTAACTGATTTCTGCAAATATTACTTCTGCCTTTCTTGCATAGCTCACATTCGCCGCAAGGTAAAACAGCCGGAATGATCACTTTTTTGTTTATCCAATTTTTATTTCCGGCGACTATAATACCACTTATTTCGTGACCGAGGGTAAGCGGTAAAGCGTGCTTGGTTTGGACTTCTGAATGCCAAAAACTTAAATCTGTATGACAGACACCACACCCTGCGATTTTCACAAGAACTTCCCCGTTTTTTAATTCAGGAAAGCTACTTTCTTCCAGGTGGAACTCTTTATTGGTTTCCACCATTTGCCATTGATATAACCGATCAGTGTCCATTTCCTGTTCTTTTTTTCTTTTGATATTTTTCATAATCTTCTTCTGATAAAAATATTTTGAATACATAAGCTTTAACAGAAACCTGTCGGATGAAACATCTTTTTCCTGTTTCTCTTTCAGCCTGCTTTAAATATCTGCTTGCTTGTGCCTTTGTATTAAACGGAAATTTCCAGCGGCTCATTTTTCAATAATTTGTATTTTCAAATAATATAGCAGTGCCTTGTCCTCCTCCTATGCAGGCTGAGGCAATTCCATATTTCACTTTCCTCCGGGTCATTTCTTTTGAAATTGTAAGTGACAATCTCCCTCCTGTAGCTGCCAGCGGATGACCTATTGCAATTGCACCTCCGTTAACATTTAGTCTATTCCTGTCGATCTTCAGTTCACGCTCGCATCCAATGACCTGAGCTGAAAACGCTTCGTTAATCTCAAATAGACCTATATCATCCAGATTCAACCCTGTCATTTCAAGCAGTAGCCTGATGGCAGGAGCCGGGGCAAGTCCCATTATTTTAGGGTCAATTCCGCAACTTGCCGCGGCAACAACTTTTGAAATCGGTGTTAATGCCCGACTTTTTATAAATGTATGATCAGCTACAATAACCGATGCAGCTCCATCGACAATACCGCTTGAATTTCCTGCAGTAAGAACGCCTACATCACTAAATACGGAGGGGAGTTTCGATAATGCTTCAAAGGTTGTGCCCCGAATGTGTTCATCAGATTCCAATGAAGCAGTTCCCTTTGGAAGAGTTATTTTTCTTGATTTTAATCCCTCGATTTCAAATACGCAATTTTGTATGGGAACAATCTCTTCCTTAAAAAATCCTTTTTCGGAAGCAGTAACTGCCCTGTCAAACGAAAGCATCGCATATTCATCTGTGTCTTTCCGGGTAATATTATACTTTTTTGCAACATTTTCGGCTGTATACCCCATTGGGTAGCCTGCAGCGGTATCATCAAGAGCTTCCCAGAGCATGTCTTTAAATACCGGTCTGCCTAAAGGGTATCCCATCCTGTTTCCAAAACTTACGGTAGGTGCCAATGACATATTTTCGGTTCCTGTGCATAACACGGCCTGTGCTTTATTAAGGGTAATCTGTTCTGATGCGGTTATAATAACCTCAAATCCGGATCCACAAATTCTTTGCACCATTAGGGCTGGTATTTCAGTAGGAATACCGGTGAATAATCCAATGTGGCGGGGCAGGAAATAGGCATCGCAAGAACTTTGACCAATGTTGGCAACAATTACCTGATCAATCTCTGTAGCTAATATATTGCACTTGTCCAGGGCGCCACGGCTTACATATATTCCCAAATCTGTCGGGGAGATATGAGAAAGTGTCCCACAATACCTTCCGAACGGAGTACGAGCTCCATTTACCAGAAAAATATTGTCAAAAATTATTCCGACTCCCTTCTGCTTATGATGATACCCTTTCATAATTTTTGATTTATATTTCGTGATTCTGAAAATTGCTCATGAATAGTCTGGGTCAAAACATGTTCCCGCGCAGTGAGTGCTGCACCGAATGAAACAATGTGCTGGGGTTGATCCAGTACCACTATTTGTTTTCCTAATTTTTCCTCCAGAAGTGTTTTTAAATACGGATGATGAGCGATTACCCCGCCGATTATTACAATGGGTGTTGAAGGATGGATTCTCATTTTGGCTATTCGATTTCCGATGGAGAGGTAAATTCCTTTGGCGAGATTTTCAATCGGCTGCCCGTCAAAAATCCATTTCATGATTTCAGTTTTTGCAAATACAGTGCAAAAACTATTTAACTCCTGTTTGTATTCCGATTGCGCGGCGAGGCGGCTCATCTCATTTATGTCGATTCCTGCACGTTCTGCAATTTCAATCAAAAAAGCACCCGTTCCGGCGGCGCATTTATCGTTAAGGTAGAAATTTTCCACCCGTCCCTGAGTGTCGCAATGGATCATCTTAATGTCTTCGCCTCCAATATCAAGTATGTTCTTTTCTCCGGGTACAAATTCATTAGCCCCTATGGCGGCGCAATTAATTTCTGTCTTTGCAATATCAGCATCTGTAAATGTTTTTCTTCCGTAACCTGTGGCACAACTGTATTTGACAGGAAATTCTTCGTGTATAGCATTAATGATATGCCTTGATGCAATTTTATCACGGTTTAGTGTCTTTAATGTGTAGCGGAAAACAATATTCTTATTTTCATCAATAACGGTCAACTTTGTATATGCAGAACCTAAATCAATACCAAGGAAACAACTTCCTTTTGGATTGACTTTGTTTTGTATATTGAGAATCGGCTTCTGAGAAATTGACGGAGTGGATGAAAATTGGGAAAGGAGCGATTTGTGTGTCATGGCTTTTACCATATTCACCATGGACAGATTGAGCGAAGTCCGGATATAATGCTTCCTGCCATATTCTACAATTTTCCCGTTCATGTAATCAATCTCCGTTTGCCGGTTGTTCATCAAATCGCCTGCGAGTGATGGGTAATGATTCCCGCCATTTTTCAGGTACCGAAGGCAAATTCGGATAAAATCATCTGGGAAGCGGATTTTTTCGGCTTCAGCTACTTCAACAGCTTCTTCAATAATTTGTTCCACAAGTTCAATTGTATCCGGAAATGCCATTGCCTCAGCCATCGTAAATCGACCGATTCCGCAAAGCGGACTGAGGGAGGCATTTAAAATGGTCTTCTCCCATGCGCACCTTGTCAATTCGAATGATGTAATTGCCTTTGTTTGAAGTCCCACTTTATTAAATAATTCTGAAATTGTTTCTGAATCCCCTTTATTATTGTCGTCCAGGCAAGCCAGGTAATTTGGGGGATTAAAAAAAGTTACCTTAACACAATTGGGTGACAGTAAATTGCCTGCGAAATTGATAACTAATCGCATAGTCCTGGCAGCTCCTACCTTTTCCGAAATCAGATTCTCTATGTCAATTCCATTTTGCGCACTAATGAAAATAGAGGTGTTGGCTTCCGGGAGATCCTTAAGAACACCTTCAACCTGGTAGGATTTTAAAGCAATAAAAACATAATCGGGATTTTGCTCAAACAATTCTGATGTGGAAGAATAAATGTGCTCTATTTTTTCTCTCTTCTGAATTATATTTTCGAGTTTAATCCCCTCATTTTTTATTTGATTTATTTTAATTCTATCGTTATCGCAAATTAAGACATCACAACCGGATTCCTGTAAATGAACGGCCAGAATCATCCCCACAGGACCCATGCCTATAATACCTGCTTTTATTTTTTGCTTATTACTCACGAGTGTACTTTTGAAGATTCAATTTGTTCAATAAATGTTTCAATTTTTGTGATGCTTTGACCTTCCGAGAAAAATCTCAAATCACATAAGTCTCCTTCTACAATCAGGTAGGGGATACCGGTATCTTCCTTTAACCGAAGAGGCATTCCGAATTTCGCATTCGAGTTATTAAAGCAAGTTTTAGTGTCATGAAAAAGTATGCCATCGCACTTATATTCGCTAAGCCAGTGTTTTAGCATTTTCATCTTTGCCTTCTCACTTCTGTTTATGAAAATATTTGTATACGCAAGTGCCGACGATTCGAATGGTTGTCTTTCGTCAAACTCGTCAAATACCCAGCTGTTGCAATAAGTGGAGGCAACAACAGCAGTATTGTTTTGAATAAATAGGTCTGAAAGCATTCTGAGTTTTCCCCAAATTGGCATTCCTTCCCAAAAAATGCGGGACTGTTCATTTTTTACCACACCTGTTTTGTTCGCTACGTTCTCTTTCAACTCCTTATGGAGTAGCGTGTAATAATCTTTTGCCTGTTGCGTTCCACGCATTACTACAATTGGCCCCATATGAATTACTCCATCAAAAAAGCTGATGGGCGCAGGTGATGCCATGGCGGTTTTAAGTACATCCTGCCAAAGGTGAGTCGCCTCTTTGCTTAATAGCAGGGTTTCGCGGAAGCTATCAATGTCGAATTTATTACCGCTTGCCTTTTCACATGTAGCAATTATTTTTTTATGTTGGTCAACAACAAGGGCTATCTCTTCTTTCGATATGTCATCTATAAAGCGCGGAGGATGAATGCCGACGATCGGACAATTAAATTCTTTCGCAAAAAAATTGAACCAGTCCTGAACCTCACGGCACTGATTGGTATTGTATACGATCAAATCGGGCTTTGGCACACCCTTCATCCCATACTGGTTTTTAAGCGGCGATTTATCAGCCAGATATGCGCCAATATCGGCAGTAGTATAGGAGCATACATGATTTGAATAGCCTAGTTTGGCTGATTCCGGAATTACATCCATAGCTGCACGTGTTGCACCCAGTAAGGCTCCATGATTCTCAGGAAAATAGACTTCAAACCCAAATGACCGGAGTAGTTCAGCAGGACCTACACTCGTACACCAGGCAATTTTATTTTGACCACTATCGAGTGACTGGAAATAATCACGCAT
>JAEUTS010000011.1 GCA_016787005.1 Bacteroidia bacterium | reverse complement strand
GCGTGTGAATGTGAATAATCCGACAAATTATAAGACTCACTCCTTAGAAAAATTTTATAAAACGCTGAGTGCTGCCGCTAAGCTGAATGCTGGCGAACTTAACATTGAAGGGGCTGTCGCCGATGACGAACACCTGTACCTATTTAACCGCGGGAAGAATATTGCTTTTAAACTTCGCTTGACCGGATTTCTTGAACACATAAATAGTGGCGGCAATTGCCCTGTCCCTGAAGTTTTTCATTTTAAGCTGGCAAAAATAAACGGCATTGAAGCGGGCTTTTCGGGCGCAACCATTACCACCGATAAAAAGAAAATACTTTTTACCGCTTCGGTTGAAAATACACCTAACTGGTACGATGATGGGGAAGTGCTTGGCAGTTTTGTTGGCATTATTAACATTCAAACATTAACAGATAACACGCAACCCTTTTGCATCCCAATTATCGATAAAGGAAATACATTGAAAATAAAAGTTGAATCAGTTGCGCTAAATTATATTGATCCGAATGGTGCGTTGCATTTGCTGCTGGTTACGGATAGTGATGGGGATACATCTGAGTTATTTGAAGCGAGATTGGGGGTAAAGAGGTGAGAGAAATTATTTCCTTATTTACATTTTATCAAACTCTCTTCATCTATGTCTTGTTCTTTAAGTCCCAATTCAATTGCTTTATTATAATTTACACAAGCATTGTTTTTATCATTTGACTTCGAATAGATTTTGTATAAATAATAATAAGACCAAAGATCATTTTCGTTCAATTTAGAAGCTTCCAGAAAATCTTTCTTTGCTAAATCATATTCTTTAAGCATATAGTTGGCATATCCGAGATTTTGCCAAACATCAAATAATTTCGAATTCATTTTCAAGGCGCTTTCAAATGCAATGATTCCTTCTTTATATCTTTTTACATCGGACAATGAAGCCCCTAAATTTATATAAGTGTCGATATTTTTAGGATCCTTTTCGATCGATTTTTTATAATTGTCGATGGCGAGTTCATACTGCTTCAGCTCATCATAAGCCACACCAAGATTTAAATATATTCCGGCCACTAGTGGTCCTTTGGATTTCAGTTTGTTATTTTTTTCAAGCGCCTTTTTATTATTTTCTATCGCAAGTTCATATTGTTTCAAACCCAAATAAGCCACACCGATATTGTAGTATATATCTTCATCATTCAATCCTTTTGCCTTTGCCTTTAATAAATCTTTTAATCCCAGTTCATTCTTTCCTATATCTGTATACGATACTCCTCTATTCATAAGTGCATCTACATTATTAGTATCTGCCTGTATCGCTGAATTAAAATACTGAAGTGCCTTATCGTGATTTCCCTTCTTGGCTTGCTTAACTCCTTTATGGTTTAAGCGTTTTGAATACGAGGATTGACCGGAAGTAATAAACGTTAATAATATTAGTATTGTTGTACTTAATATTTTCATTTTAAGAATAGAGTTGAGGTGTCTTTTGATATTTAGAAATTCCTATTCTTCTCCACCCACTCCTTAATATAAGTCACAACTTCTTTGGTATCGGTACCAGGAGGGAACAACTTTCCAACGCCTTGTGCATTGAGGCTTTTCATATCAGCATCGGGTATAATACCGCCGCCGGTAAGCAGCACATCGCTCATACCTTTTTCTTTGAGTAATTGTAAAAGCTTGGGGAAAACAGTATTATGCGCACCCGAGAGTATGCTCACCCCAATCACATCCACATCTTCCTGTATAGCAGCGTTCACCACCATTTCGGGAGTTTGGCGCAGCCCGGTATAAATTACTTCCATGCCTGCATCGCGCAAAAAAGACGCGATCACTTTGGCGCCGCGGTCGTGGCCGTCGAGTCCTACTTTAGCAACTAAAACACGTATAGGGCGGTTCATAAGTGCTGCAATTTACGGAAAAATATAGCCTACCCTTTCACAGATCAATAGGTATTAGCAATTTAAGATAATTTAATAGGTTTCACCCTTCTCCTTCATAGAAGGTGTCCCTCTCAGGCGGACGGATGAGGACTTAAAACACCCAAATTTTCCCATTTCTATAACCAACAAACCCATGTGTATTAAAAAAATCAAATTTTTTTTGTTATTACTACCATAAAAGTATCTTTGCACCTGATTTAACCATAAAACTTATAAAAATGGCAGACATTGCATCACGTGTAAAATCAATTATAGTTGATAAACTAGGTGTTGACGAAAAAGAAGTTACACCACAATCGAGTTTTACAAATGATCTGGGTGCAGATTCATTAGACACTGTTGAGCTGATCATGGAATTCGAAAAGGAATTCAACATTGCTATCCCCGATGATCAGGCTGAGAAAATAAGCACCGTTGGTGAAGCTGTTGCTTATATCCAGGCTAACGTTAAGTAAGTTATACGCTTTTGTTTTAAGTTATTTGTTGTTGGAAAGTAACCCTTTGGGTTATTCTTTCGTACAACACCTAACTTTTAACGTATAAACTGATTTCCCCACTCCATGAAGAACTTAAAACGCGTAGTAGTTACAGGGCTTGGAGCCATTACCCCGATTGGAAATTCGGTTACCGATTATTGGAACAACCTCCTTGCGGGCGTTAGCGGGGCTGCTCCCACTACACGTTTCGACGCCGTTAAATTTAAAACCAGGTTTACCTGTGAAGTAAAAGGATTTAAAGTAGAGGAATACTTTGATCGCAAAGAAGGTCGTAAGCTTGATCTTTACTCACAATATGGCATTGCTGCTGCTACCCAGGCATTTGAAGATTCCGGATTAAAAAATGTTGAGTTTGATCACGATCGGGCAGGCGTTATATGGGGTTCGGGCATTGGCGGCATCGATACATTTTTAGAAGAGTGTACCGGCTTTATTAAAGGTGATGGCACCCCCCGTTTCAACCCCTTCTTTATTCCAAAAATGATCGCGGACATCTGTTCGGGTCATATATCAATTCGGTTTGGTTTACGCGGACCCAACTTTACCGTATGTTCCGCCTGTGCGAGTTCAACAAATGCATTGATCGACTCATTTAATTATATACGTTTAGGTGTTGCCGATATTATTGTTTCAGGTGGTTCGGAAGCAGCAGCCAACCCTGCTGGTGTTGGAGGATTTAATGCTATGCATGCACTTTCTGTGCGCAATGATTCACCCCAAACAGCTTCACGCCCATTTGATAAGGACCGCGATGGTTTTGTATTAGGAGAAGGTTCTGGCTGCATTATATTGGAAGAATACGAACACGCGGTTAAACGCGGAGCAAAAATATACGCGGAAATAGCTGGCGGAGGAATGAGTGCGGACGCACATCATATCACCGCCCCTCATCCTGAAGGATTGGGTGCACTCAATGTTATGCGCACTGCTTTGGCCGATGCCGAAATGCAGGCTTCCGATATCGATTACGTGAATGTTCACGGAACATCAACTCCCCTGGGGGATATTGCAGAAACAAAAGCCATACTGAGTGTTTTTAAAGATCATGCATATAAACTCAATATCAGCTCAACCAAGTCAATGACAGGCCACCTGCTCGGCGCAGCAGGCGCTATCGAGGCAATGGCATGTATCCTGTCGGTTAAAAATGATATTGTTCCTCCTACTATCAATCACTTCACCGACGATCCTGAGCTAGATAACAAACTCAACTTTACGTTTAACAAAGCTCAGAAACGTGAAGTACGCGCTGCGCTTAGTAACACCTTTGGATTTGGCGGACACAACGCTTCTGTTATTGTTAAGAAATTCAAAGGCTGATTGACCTCACCACATCAATATATTTAATTGGTTTCCATTCTCAATAAAACACGTGCCTATTTTTCCGACGATAAAAAATTATATCGTTCGCTGAAAAATATTCTGGGCTTTTATCCTAAAAACATTGATCTGTATAAGCAAGCCTTTCGTCACCGTTCTGCCTGTAAGGATAAAAAACAGGCGAATAATGAGCGTCTCGAATTTTTAGGCGATGCCATACTCAGCGCGGTTATCGGTCATTATCTTTTCATGCGGTTTCCCTTTAAAGATGAAGGATTCCTCACCAAAATGCGCTCAAAACTTGTGAGCCGCACTCAACTCAACCTACTCGCAAAAAAATTAGGAATCAATACATTTGTCGAAACAAATGGCGACAGCGGAATGCGGAATTCCTCTGTGAATGGCGATGCCTTCGAAGCATTAATCGGTGCGATATACCTTGATAAAGGATACAAAATTGCCAATCATTTTATTTTGAACAGGGTATTGTCGATTCATCTTGATATTGATGAGATTGAACAAACAGAAACCGATTTTAAAAGCAAATTCATTGAGTGGGCGCAAAAAGAAAAAGCCCCTTTTGAATTCAGAATGCGGGAGGAAGTAGGCAATGGACCAGACAAACAATTCATTATTGAGCTTGTTCTTAACAATGAAATAAAAGGTATGGGCCGTCATTTTTCAAAAAAACGGGCGGAACAAATGGCCGCTGAAGAAGCAATGGTGTTGCTCGAAAAATAATTTTACCTCTTTTTTATTCAATTTACATTTGATTAAACAATAAAGTGCTCAACCCGAGAGTTACGGCATTGGGTTCGATCATAGCGCTTGATTTGTCTTTTGCCATTTACCTTGCTACTTTTAGCTTCCCAATTATGGCCAAACTTGTACTTGATATTGAGTATGAATACGACTTTGTTCTGATTGGCATTTCCTGCCATGAAAAAGATTATCGCTTAAGTTGGGCGTTAAACAAAAACCTCAACCTGGAGCTGGCGAAAACAAACGACCTGCAGATCGATACCAAAAAACACAAAGAGCCCCTCACCTACTCTATGTCAGTATTTGAAAACGAGCAGCAGCACCGCCAGTACTACCTGATCTCGAACAGGTGTCTCATCGCCGCTCTCATCCCCGAACAAAAGCAAGCCGACTTTTTTTTAATGATAAAAGGCGCATTGATGGATGAGGATAAGATCACAATTATTAAACGTATAAAAGAAACTCCTACAGTCCTCACTGCATTTGAAATCGATCCGAACAAATTGAAATCGAAAGAGAATTTGCTGTTTTAATACAACATCGGATAGTGAATGAATCCGAATTTACGTATCAAAATGTAAGCGGCATCCACAAATTCGTTCTTTTATTGCATGTCTGCAATCTTCGTTATTTGTATATTCGCATTCATTCATATTCGTTTATTTCCCATGATTAATAAAACAAAAATAGTTGCCACGATGGGGCCTGCCTCCACCCCACCCGATGTGCTGGAAGGGATGATCAAAGCAGGAGTTAACATTTGCCGGGTAAATTTTTCGCATGGCTCGTACGATGATGCGAAGAAAGTGATAGCCACGATCCGTTCGCTTAATAAAAAGCTGAAAACAAATATTGGCATACTCGCAGATCTGCAAGGACCCAAACTTCGCATTGGTGAGGTTGAAAATAATGGCATTGAACTGGTTGTAGGCAAAGAAATATGCATAACCACCAATAAATGCATTGGCAATGATCAGCGCATATACATTACCTATCCTCAATTCCCAAAAGATGTTTCTGTGGGTGATAATGTGCTTATTGACGATGGCAAGCTGTTGCTTAAAGTTATTTCCACCAATCGGAAAGACGAAGTCAATGCAAGCATTATTTATGGCGGAACGTTGTCATCCAAAAAAGGAGTTAACCTGCCGAATACAAAAATTTCTTTACCCTGTTTGACTGAGAAAGATCTGAAGGATCTGGATTTTGCGCTGGACAACGATATTGAATGGATCGGTCTTTCTTTTGTTCGCAGCGTAACCGATATAGTTGATCTGAAAGAGATCATAAAAAGTAAAAACAAGCGTGCGCGGGTTATCGCCAAAATAGAAAAGCCTGAAGCCATTCGTGAAATAGATAATATAATTGATATGGCCGATGGCATTATGGTCGCCCGCGGCGATCTGGGAGTTGAATTACCTATGGAGCAGGTGCCAATGATCCAGAAGATGCTGGTGGATAAATGCATCAATGCATCAAAGCCAGTGATCATTGCTACTCAAATGATGGAAAGCATGATCAGTAACTTTTCCCCTACCCGTGCCGAAGTGAATGATGTTGCTAACGCGGTTATGGACGGAGCTGATGCCGTTATGCTAAGCGGAGAAACATCTGTAGGTAAATACCCGGTAAAAGTGATCGAGTACATGAAAAAAATAATTGCTGAAGTGGAGAAGCTCGGAGATATATATCACCGCGAACATCCTCCGGTCTTAAAAACGCAAACATTTATTTCCGATTCAATTTGTTTTAACGCCTGCCTTGTAGCTAAGCAGGCCGGAGCAAGCGCTATTATTTCTATGACAAATTCTGGTTATACAGCCTTTAAAATATCAAGTCACCGACCTCAAGCAAGCATTTTTATTTTTACCGATAATGAATCGCTACTAACTTCATTAAGCCTGGTATGGGGCGTACAGGGGTTTTATTACAACAAATATGAAAGCACCGATCAAACGATCTCTGATATAAAAGATTATTTAAAAAAGGGAGGCTTTGTAAAGACAGACGAATTGGTTATTAATATTGCCAGTATCCCCATGCAGGAACGGGGCCGAACCAATATGCTGAAGTTGAGTTATATCAATTGATCTCTCCTTATCGAATAATAAATTTACTGTAAATTCGCTTAAACACATCGTCATGATAAATACAGAATTATTAAAAAGAATATGTGAAACCCCGGGGGTTCCGGGCTACGAACAAAAGATTCGTGAACTTGTTATGAAAGAAGTCAGACCCTATGTGGACTCAATAAGCGTTGACAATATGGGCAATGTTACTGCCATTAAAAAAGGCAAAAAGGACAAGAAAGTAATGATTGCTGCACACATGGACGAAATTGGCTTTATTGTAAATCATATTGATGAAAATGGATTTCTGCGTTTTATTCCCCTTGGAGGTTTTGATCCAAAAACGCTTACTGCACAGCGCGTTGTCGTGCATGGAAAAAAAGATGTCATTGGTGTAATGGGCAGCAAACCTATTCATATAATGACCGCCGAAGAAAGAAATAAAGTTGTGCCACTCACGGAATATTTTATCGACCTGGGAATGAGAAAAAAGGATGTCGAAAAAATTGTTAGCATAGGTAATCCGGTAACACGTGAACGTGAATTAATTGAAATGGGGGATTGCGTTAATTGTAAGTCACTCGACAACCGGGTATCAGTATTTATTTTGATAGAAGTGCTGAAGGAGTTGAAAAAAACCCCTTATGATGTATATGCCGTATTCACTGTGCAGGAAGAAGTTGGTATTCGTGGCGCGCAAGCTGCGACATTAAATATTCAACCCGATTTCGGTTTTGGATTGGATACTACGCTTGCTTACGATGTTCCCGGAGCGAAAGAACATGAAATGTGTACTCATTTGGGCGAAGGAACAGCAATAAAAGTTCTTGATGCTTCTGCCATATGCGATTACCGAATGGTTGAATACATGAAAAGAATTGCCGCAAAACATAAAGTAAAACATCAATTGGAAATACTCACTGCAGGAGGAACGGATACTGCAGGTATCCAACGGATGACACCAGGGGGTGCAATATCGGGCGCTGTGTCAATTCCTACAAGACATATACACCAGGTGATAGAAATGTGCAGCAAAGCAGATATTCGCTCCAGCATCGACTTGCTTAAGCATTGCCTGGAAGATCTCAGCACCTATAATTGGGGTCATAACTAATCTCTGGAACAAATCCATCAATTAAACCGTCTACTGGATTCTATACATTATCACTTCTCTTATACTAAATAATTGATAAGCAGTGATTTAACTACTTTTGTTTCACGTGGAACCTTTCGCATGAGTTGGCGCTATAATAATCGCATATGAATTCCATTTATACAAATAATAATCTAGCTCACTAATTTCTACTTAATGTGCTATTTATTCCCCAATTCCAAGAAAAATCAGAAATAAGCCTTTCATCCAAATTTTATATATAACAAAAAATTACACATAAGCCAAAATCCAAGAAAAAATCATAATTTAAAATATCCTATAAAGCCTACTGCCATTGGATCAGCACTTGTTTTAATTTGTTAAATTTGTGACTAAAAATTGCTTTGAATACAATTTACTCATACGCGAACCATTATCATTAATATACCATTAAGCTATTTTTTATGCTATTAATTCCAACGTCATACTAATACAATTTTGTGTATCAATAAGTAATAAATACCTTCGAAGCTATGGAAATTTTGAAAAACTGTCCAATTTGCAATTCGGTAGAACAGGCTGAATTTTTAACCTGTATTGATCATACTCAAAGCAAAAAGGAATTCACCATTGTTCAATGCAAATCGTGTGGCTTTAAGTTCACCAATCCACGACCAGACACAACTGAAATTGGGAGCTATTACAAAGCAGAAGAATACATATCGCATAGCGATACAACAAAAGGGCTAATGAACCGCCTCTATCACCTGGTGCGCAAATATACACTTGCTAAAAAATTACAGCTGGCTGCGCGTCTTTGTGGTATTCCTTCTACGAAAAATCCGAAATCTTTACTCGACATTGGCTGTGGTACAGGTGCCTTTCTAAAGACCTGTTATGATGCCGGGTTTAAGTGTCTTGGAATTGAACCAGACGCCGATGCCCGCAGATCAGCAATCAATAACTATAAGATCGATGTCCGGTCCGAAAGCGAATTAAACACCCTTCAAATCGAATCATTCGACCTAATAACTATGTGGCATGTATTGGAACATATTCACGATCTAAATGTAAGAATTATAAAAATAAAAGAGCTTCTAAAGCCCAATGGCAGGGCTATTGTAGCAGTTCCAAACTGTAACTCTTTGGATGCAAAACATTACGGAAATAAATGGGCAGCCTATGATGTACCCAGACATTTATACCATTTTACTCCTAAAGACATTACGACACTATTTGAAAAGCATGGGATGAAAGTCATTGAAACCCTTCCAATGCGCTTCGACTCATTTTATGTCTCAATGCTCAGTGAAAAATACAAAACAGGGGATGTAAAATATATACAGGCAATCTTCCAAGGTATACTATCAAATGTATCTGCCATAAAATCAGGCCTTGAATTTTCAAGCCAAATCTACATAATAAAAAAAATGTAGGTCTGTTTCACGTGGAACAAAATACAATATATTGATATTCAATATTTTAGTGTCAAATATATCCACTTTGTGCATTCCTCTACTAAGAAAATTTAGCTACAACAATATAATAGTGTGCAACCTTTTCATTTTCTTGTGTCTATATAATATATGCTTCACAAATTGGCATTCGACAATAAAAACCGGGCGTTTGTCCGCATTTTATTAAAATGTAATTGTTAAAAACAAAATGAATATGCTAAGATTGGCTGCTGAATAAAGTATTTACTTTACTTCCTCCTTTTCACTAAAATCTCGTTTAATGGATCCTAAAGAAAAAATAATTCTTGTTCCAACTGATTTCAAAGAACAATCACTCATTGCACTGGGTCAAAGTTATAACCTGGCCAGGTTCACAAATTCTAAGATCTATCTCATACACGTTGTGGATGATGGAGAAGATAAGAAACTGGCCACAGAAAAGCTAAATGCGCTGGCAAAAGAAACACAGGAGAAAGCAAAAGTTGAAGTGAAAACTATTTTAGCCCAGGGCAATCCGTTTGTCGAAATTAACAAAGCGGTTGATCGCCTTCAACCCATACTCGTCTTTATCGGACTTAACTCCATCGTACCTCCTAAAGCAATACTTGGACAAAACGCATTCCGCATGGTGCGTGAATGTACTGCGCCTGTAATAACCGTTAAAGGAAAAAGCCACCGTGCCGGTTGCGAAACCATTCTTTTGCCACTTGACCTTACAAAGGAGACCCGCGAAAAAGTAGGCAAGGCAATTGAATTTGCAAAGTACTATGGCGCCAAGATACAAGTGCTGGGCGTGCTTGATAAAAAAGCTGAAGTCTATGAAAATAAACTACTGGCCTATTCAAACCAGGTAAGAAACTATATACGGGAAAATGGTGTGCCGGCCGGGAACAAAACTATTCGCGGTAAGAATATAGCAGAAATGGTTGTACAATATGCGAAAGAAATAGATGCTGATTTGATCATGATCATGTCCAAAGGAGAGTTAAACTTCAAAGAATTTTTTATTGGAACTGTCGCTCAGCAAATAAATAACCTATCTGATATTCCTGTAATAAGTATCCGACCGATGGTGCGGAAAGATACTACCTCATTCGCCAGCCCGTTTTAATTGCAAATGACCAATTGAAGTATGCGCGGATTTTATACAATAGTACTGCTATTGCTTTCCAATTCGTTCATGACACTCGCGTGGTATGGCCATCTTCGATTTAAAGACATGAAATGGTTTGAAAATCTCGGCTTGATGGCTATAGTTTTACTAAGTTGGGGCATAGCTTTGTTCGAATACTTTTTCCAGGTACCGGCGAATAGACTGGGTTATAAAGAATACGGAGGCCCATTTACATTAGTTGAACTAAAAGTAATTCAGGAAGCCATTAATATTAGTGTATTTGCAGTGTTTGTGCTATTAGTATTCAAAACCGAAACTCTTCGATGGAATCACCTTGTTGGATTTGCATTTCTGATACTGGCCGTTTACTTCATTTTCCGGAAATAAATTATCTATACCCTTCATTATTTCATTAAAAAGCAAAAACTCTTATTGTCTTACAGACAAAATTTATAGCACAATCCAACATCCTAACTAAGCAGAACTAATAAGAACAAACAGGGTAGGGGGGTACCTGAAATTCAATAATACAAATACATATTGACCACAATCAATACAATAAAAGAGAGCGCAAATAGTTAATACATAGGTCAAAAAACAGTATAATTGTAACTAACAAGATCTCATTGAAGAACAGCGTCTACATAACACTTTTATTTATCCTTATATCCTTTGCATATTGCATTGCACAGGATATTCCGATCGGACAATGGAGAATGCATTTATCCTATAAGGAAGGGATTGCAGTAACGCAAGGCAACGGAAAAATATATTGTGCCGCTAAAGGCGGACTTTATGCCTACAATCAATCCGACAATTCACTTGAGCTTATGTCAAAGCTCACCGGCATTTCCGATGTATCAATAACAGCAATTAATTTTGATGCCCTCACCAATACATTGGTCGTAGCCTATAAAAATGCCAATGTTGACCTGATCCAAAATGGTGTAATTACCAATTTGCCCGATATTAAAATAAAATCAATCCAGGGGAACAAATCCATTAATAATATTTTTTTCAGAAATGGGTATGCCTATTTAGCCTGTGGATTCGGAATTGTTGCAGTCGACCTTAACAAACGCGAAACCAGGGAAACATATTATATCGGACCATTGGGTTCTACGATAAATGTACGTGATGTGAACTCAGATGGCACACAATTATTTGCGGCAACCGAAAAGGGTATTTACACCGCGCCGCTTAACAGTTTCAACCTGGCCGATTATAATTCCTGGACAAAGCAACCGGGACTGCCAGATAGCCTGTTTAACACAATGACATTTTTTAACGGCACTATTTATGCAAATCTAGATAAATGGAGGGACGGATTTGGAGTCTGGATGAAAGACAGGGTTTATAAGTTCAATGGAACCACTTGGAACACTACAAATATTATTAACGACAATTTTAAGCGCCTACGTACATTTAATAATAAGCTTGTTGCTGTCGGACAATATTTAATTTCCGTATACGATACTAATGAAACACTTGTATCCGGCAATTATTACAGTTACGATTATGGCTTTGCAAAAGCTATACTTTCCGATGCCCTTGTTGATGCTAATAATATTGCATGGATAGCGGATGCCAACCATGGGTTGGTGAAAGAATATCCAAATGGGCCTGGTGAAAGTCTTGCTCCCAATGGACCTAGAACGAAGTCGGTGTTTTCAATGGCTTCGGCGAATGGAAAGGTGTGGTCCGCTCCAGGAGGATATTTTGGTGTTGACGGCGTTTCTTGTTTTTCTGACAATAGCTGGTCAACCATTTTTGGTCCACAGCCAGGAGGAAATATGGACTCCCTACATGGCGTTATGAGCATCGTTCCTGATCCAGATAATTCTAACCATGCCTTTGCGGGCTCATTACTTCATGGTGTGCTTGAATTTAACAATGGCGTTTTAACTAAAGTATACAACCCAAGCAACAGTTCAATTAAAAACCAGGAAAATGTTCCTGGTATCTATACAGTACGTGCTAACGGAGTGGCGCATGATAAGGATGGAAATTTATGGGTATCAAACGGCGAAACGAATAATATTATTTCTGTCAGAAAAAAAAATGGTGCCTGGCAATCATTTGATTTTTCAGGCTATGTAAATAAACCTGATGTGGGTACAATAATTGTTACAAAGGAAAGCAAACAAAAATGGGTTATATTTCCCCGTCTTAATTCTATAATGGTATACAATGACAACAACTCCTTTTCCGCTCCAAACAGTTCTAATACCAAAATCATAACTGACAAAACGGGTAATGGTGCTTTACCAGGAATTAAAGTTGCCTGTTTAGCCGAAGACGAGGATGGGGCCATCTGGATCGGAACTGATAAAGGAATTGCTGTAATATATTCACCTGAAAATATCTTTACCGGAAGTAACTGGGATGCACAACGGATATTAATAGAACAGGATGGACATACACAGATCTTGCTGGAAACAGAAGAAGTAACATCAATAGCCGTTGATGGTGCTAATCGCAAGTGGATCGGAACTGCCAAATCCGGAGTGTTTCTGATGTCCGAAGACGGAACAAAACAGATTCATCATTTTGATATTACGAATAGTCCGTTACTTTCGAATGAAGTAAGTTGTATAACTATAAATTCGGAAAACGGAGAAGTTTTTTTTGGATGCCCTAACGGTATAGTTTCATACAAAAGTACCGCTACTGAAGGTGGAGAAGATTTTAAAGAAGTGTATGCATTTCCGAATCCTGTAAAACATGATTATAAAGGCATCATTGCAATTAAGGGGTTGTTTAAAAATGCCGATATAAAAATAACTGATATCACCGGAACACTTATATATCAAACAAAGGCTCTTGGCGGACAAGCGACCTGGGATGGAAATAATTTTTCCGGAGAACGGGCCCAAACGGGAGTTTATATGGTTTTTTGTAGCAATGATGATGGAACAAAAACATTTGTTACAAAAATATTATTCATCAATTAACTATTCACCTTTTGTATTTTATTGCGACTTGAAGCAAATGCTACATAGCATAAAAGCGATCGTTTTACGCACTACAAAATACACCGATAATAGCCTGATCGTAAATGCTTACACTGATCGATTTGGCCTTCAAAGCTATATAGTGCGTGGTGTACATAGCCGAACGTCAAAAGTAAAAGTAAACTATTTTCAGGGATTGACACTTCTTGAAATGATCGTTACGAAAACTGAAAAAACGCAACTTGAACGCATCAACGAAGTTACGGGAGCCTACAGTTTAATAATTGAATTTGATCATATAAAAAACGCTATTGCATTATTCCTGAATGAACTGTTATATAAAACAATTCGGGAGGAAGAATCAAATCCTAAGCTTTTTGGATTCTTAATAAATGCCTTTGAGATATTGGGACTTAAAGAAAATAAATGCGCCAATTTTCATTTGGTATTTATGCTTCAGTTTGCTAAGTATCTGGGTTTTTATCCTACCGAAAATTACTCTGGAGAAAATAAAATTTTCGATTTAATCGAAGGTAGATTTTTAAATAAAGCTCCTCATCACATTCATTATGCAGGTGAAACACTCAGTAGGTTTATCTATGAACTTATGAATATTAAATTTGAAACCAGCGAACAGGTGAAAATCACAAATGCAGAACGAAAACAATTAGTGTCAATCTTTCTAGATTATTACAAATTACATAACGCTCTAAGTTCAGGCCTTACATCTCACTTGATTTTAGAACAATTATAGCCCGATAGTTTATTCAAATTATTTAACTTTAGGCATAAAATAGTTGTATGTTCCAACGCTTTAAGCCATACGTGTTTCTCTTACTTGTAACAATTGCGGCTTACTGGCAAATTGCCTTTTGCACAAATACAGTTAAGTGGGATATGCTTGATTGTTGGCTACCCTGGAGGTATTTTATCGGTGAATGTTTGCAAAACAACGTGTTTCCTTTTTGGAACCCTTATCAGGCCCTTGGATATCCCTTATATGCAGACCTTTCGGTACCAATATGGTCCCCAGAAGTGATGGTGACCAGTTTTTTTTCTGACCACAGTATTTATTCCTTACAAATACTTTTCGTCTTTTACATTTTTGTTGCTGGAGCAGGTATGTTTCGCCTCATACGCTATTTAACCCAAAACAACTATGTAGCACTTATAATTAGTTGTGCTTATATTCTTAGTGGCTTTTTTATTGCACATGTACAACATTTTATTCTTATAACAAGTGCAGCATATATGCCCTGGTTCTTCTTATATTTTATAAAAATGCTTTATAAGCAATTGTGGCAAGACTCGCTTAAGTCGGCTTTCTTTCTCTTTTTAATGGTAACCACAGGATATGCAACCCTTACAATACTTGCGGGATATTTATGTTTCTTCTATACAATAATCTTTGTTTGGTATCAAACAAAAAATAAAAAAAATGTGTCCTTTAATAAACTCCTTTCCAGCCTATTTGTATTCTTGCTTTCTTCCATCATTCTATGCTTGCCGGTAATTGTTTCGTTTATTCAGGTAATGCCACAAATTGAACGATTTAGCCAGGGAGTATCGGACAGTTCTGCCGTA
>JAEUTS010000394.1 GCA_016787005.1 Bacteroidia bacterium | reverse complement strand
CCCGATCCATTATGATAAACACTCAAAGCATCGCCGGCATTAGAAGCACTTGTTACCTCAAAATATCCAGCTCTACCGGTACCTGATGTATAAGCAGCCAAAGCAATATCACTATTTGCAGCATTGTTAATCTGAAATTCTCCGGCTCTGCCTGTGCCTGTTGCATTCCCAAAAATACTGGCACCACTGCCATTCGTTGTAGAATAAATAGCTTCCCATGTACTTGCCGCATTACTTATTTGAAAATAACCGGCCCCGCCTGTACCTGTATTATACCCATTTATAGCATCACCTGAACCGCTGTGAAAAAAAGCTGCTCCATCACCTGCTCCACCTGTTTTTTTTACATATAACTTAGCTGTTGGAGAAGATGTGCCTATACCTACGCTATCTCCGATATTATTTAAATATAACCGAGGGGCCGTTCTTGTCCATGTATTTGTTCCACCAGGCAAAGTCTGCCAGGTAGCATTACCTAAAGCATCAGATGTAAGAACTTTTGAAGCTCCCTGGTTGCCATCAACAATTTTTAATGTATAGGTGCTACCTGCTAACGCAACGTAGTTAGCATTTCCGGTATTTGTTGCCACCATTCCCCAGGTACCACCTTCACCCCAAACACCGTAATCTCCAGCGGCTACTGTAACAAAACCATTTTTAATATTTCCATAACCTGCCAAATAAGCTCTACTATATATTGTTGACATATTGTTAGTTCCTGTATTATTTCCAATGGCTGCAAATGCATTTGATTGACCAGTGTTATTGGAAAACAAATGAACAATTCCGGTAGTATCACCAAGATTCGAAGTATTATGAAGTTCTAACTTATGCAATGGTGATGAAGTTCCGATGCCAATGTTTGTTCCATTATCAAAAATCAAAGAATTAGTCAATGTAGTTGATCCATTCCATTTTGGAACAAAATTAATAGTCCCGGTTCCGGAAATGGGTACCCCGGAAAGAACATTCCCCGACGTTGTTGTCATTTGAAAATTCGTTCCGTCATAAACAAGGGTGACCACTTGTCCCAGTTTAATATCACCTGCAGATAAAGTCGCGTTAGCAGTATTAACGATATTTACGGGACCATGACTATTTATATTAATTGTTGCGGCACCGGTATTTGCTATATGAGACTTAAACGTGACAGACATACCGTTGACATATCCACTAGTATTCGCTGGATAAGAAAGAGTATATGCAGCTCCTGTTCCTGAAGAAATGAGTTCAACCTGGGCGGTTAATTGACCTGAGAAAATAATAATAATTATTATTACCTGAAAGACTCTCATATGATTAACTACTTTCGCAATCATTTTAGACAAAATTATTTGAACTTATTTTAGAAGTACTCTTCCTACACCATTTGCCGGAACGTTCTCCAACCAAACACCAATAGAGGTTCCTGCTCCTGGTAAAGCAGTGCTTGCAGCACTTCCTGCAGTTAAACCACTTGATATAGCATGCTGGCCGCGTATGGCTCCGCCAGCATCCGCTTTTAACGAAACCACCCCCGCAACAGCCACCCGACCCATTGAACCCGCAGCAACTCCTCCGTCAACAGAAACACCAACAACATCTGTACGTCCGGCAGCGGCAATTGTAGTTACTGAATTATCGGCGGCCGGATCAACTATTACAATTTGGTTGATTCCAACTGCTCCGTTGTATTGCAGCCAAACTACTACCGGAGTATTCCCGGTTTTTGTTCCATCTCCCAAACCAACTTCTCCTGCAACCTGTAGTTTTGCCTTTGGCACTGTTGTACCCATACCGATGCCTACATATGAGTTACCAGCCTCAACCTTATGTACGACCATGATCGCATCGTTTACAGAAATGTTCGCAACAGCATTATCTTTAACTGCAAAAATCATCTGATTCGTAGGGCCACCACCGGTCCACCTGTAAAAAATTGCACCTGTATACCGCTGATCTGCTGCTGCTGAATTTGATTTAAATCTTAACCCGGCCATATGGTCTGATACACCTGCGTTGTCTACTATATCCAGAAAAACCCCCTTATCAAAAGAAGCACCGGGAGCTACATTGCCCTGAATATGTAGCTTTGAAAAAGGTGTTGTTACACCAATGCCAACATTACCTGAAGTAGAAATCCTCATTCTTTCAAATGCAGAAGAAGCACCTCCGGTATTAAATACAAGATCCTGAGCATCGGTGGTGCCAATAAAATTTGTACCGGCGATAGTACCGGAATTACCGTTCAACCCCCATGCATTAGCAGCTGTTGCAGGACTTATCCAGCTAAGTATTCCGGATCCATTTGTGTAAAGAAGCTCACCCGCCGCGCCATCGTTTGCCGGAAGTGTCCATATTTTATTTGCGCCAATAGCGTCAGGGGCTTTAAATCCAACATAATTCGCTCCATTAGCTGCAAGCTCATTGAATTGTAATTCGCTCGTACTTCCTGCTGCGGTAAAGAAAGGTCTCAATTTAACACCGGCATTAACTGCCACCCCGGGAACAATATCAAGGGCAGCAGCAGGTGTTGGCGTTCCGATACCAACATTACCACCATTAACAAAATAAACACCCTGTGAAACAGTTAAAAATTTATCTGTAAAGAAACGGTATCCACTTTGAAATCGCATGGTCATTTGATCATTTATGCTTGACTGTGTCAGTGCAGGCGTTCCACCACTCCAGTCGCCAATAACAAAAGAACCTACATGATTAGCTTCCACAAAGTTCCCTAATGCAGTAGCCCTATTACCACCAACAATATTATTAGATCCAATAACCGTACTAAATAAGCCCACACCAGATAGATTTGTTCCAATTCTTACTTGAGAAGTAGTTAAAAAACGTGCAAGCTCAAGATTGTTCGATTTTATTACAAAATCATTAGGATCAGTAGTACCAATAAAATTTGTAATAGCACTAGTGCCTGCATTTCCGGTTAGTCCCCAGGCATTTGCTGCAGTTGCCGGATTTACCCAACTCATAACACCGAGGGTTGTACTGCTTAATATGTAACCATTTGCAGCAGGAGCATCTGTAGGCAAGGTATATGTAACATCATTTAATGATGCGCCTGATTGTATGGTAACGGCTTTCCCATTTGAACTATTGTTAAATATTAATGATCCATTAGTGTTTGCTCCAAATCCAAGACGAAGATCACCATTAACGTGCAAAAGCGATGCGGGAACTTGTATGCCAATACCAACATATCCTGAAGAAATAATTTTCATTCTAACAGTATCGTTCATAACATCCTTTATGCTGAATATTCCACCAACAGATTCCTGACCCATAAACCATTCACCTAATCCTGTTTTTATGCG
>JAEUTS010000391.1 GCA_016787005.1 Bacteroidia bacterium | reverse complement strand
AGTGGCAACTGCCCGAATATGGGCGAATGCTGGGGTGCCGGTACGGCTACTTTTATGATACTTGGAAATATCTGTACACGCTCATGCGGTTTTTGTTCGGTTGCAACCGGAAAGCCCTTGCCGGTTGATAAAAATGAACCGACCCGGGTCGCCGAATCGGTGCGGTTAATGAACGTAAAACATTGTGTTATTACCTCTGTTGATCGTGATGATCTTGATGACGGGGGTGCCAATATATGGGCGGAAACAATTCATGCCATTCGTAAGGTAAGCCCTGAAACTAAGTTTGAAACGCTGATTCCCGATTTCAGGGGAAATTGGGTAAACCTTCAAATAGTGCTTGATGCGAAACCGGATATTTTATCGCATAACCTTGAAACAGTCCGGCGCTTAACACGGCAGGTGAGGGTGCAGGCAAAATACGACAGGAGCCTGGAGGTATTGCAGAGAGCCAAAGAAGCGGGTTTACGCACAAAATGCGGTGTTATGTTGGGCCTTGGTGAAACCGAAAGCGAAGTGATTGAAACAATTGATGACCTGAGAAGCGTTGATTGCAATGTTCTGACCCTTGGACAATACCTTCAGCCTACTAAAAAGCATTTACCTGTTAATGAGTTCGTTCACCCCGATAGATTTGCTCATCTCAAGCGAATTGCACTTGAAAAGGGCTTTATGTACGTAGAAAGCGGCCCTCTCGTTCGCTCATCTTATCATGCTGAAAGGCACGTGTTTTAAAAATCAGGGCTTGTCTCCGTTTACTCAATGTTTTCGCAATTCAGAGGTTCAAACCAACCGTTAAATAAATCGCATTAAAAACAAGGCCAAATTTGTTGTAATCTTAAATTAATTTGTATTTTTAAAACCCTTTGAGTCAGGGTATAATTTGAGTCAGGGTATAATAAGATTTAAACACTATAAATTATATACAGATGAAATCAAAGTTACTTTTTGCTGCTGCAAGTGTTGCACTTAGTTTAAATGTTGGCATTTTATATTCTCAGAATATAAATCCTTGCGGCACTTCTGAATTGCTTGCGGAACAGATAAAAGAACATCCGGAAATATTGAAACAGATGGAGGAGTTTCAGAAGTATCAGGCCGATTATGCTCATAAGCGTGCGGCTGCAAAAACGGCTACTGTCACAAAATATATAATTCCGGTGGTATTCCATGTTATTCACAATTATGGGGCTGAGAATATTTCTGACGCACAGATCAATGACGCGATAGCCGTTATTAACCGCGATTTTCAGAAGCTGAATGCGGATACGGTGGCTGT
The DNA here is from genome assembly GCA_016787005.1 of Bacteroidia bacterium. Classification (GTDB taxonomy): domain Bacteria; phylum Bacteroidota; class Bacteroidia; order JABDFU01; family JABDFU01; genus JABDFU01. The sequence continues at coordinate 5,645 of JAEUTS010000391.1, read as the reverse complement.
TCAGACTGAATTTAAATCATTAATCGCAAATTGCCAGTATGAGTTTCGCCTGGCGAAGAAAGATCCTGATGGAAAATGTACAAATGGAATAGATCGTATTCAATCTTTGCAAACTTATAGGGGGGGGGATGCCGCAAAGCTTAATCCCTGGCCAAAGGAAAAATATCTGAATATCTGGACTGCTGCTACGCTTAATGACCGGCCATCTGCTGCTGCTTATGCTCAGTTTCCTGCTTCTTCGGCTGGGTTTTATGGCCCATTGGACGGAATAATGTCGTTGAGTAATTATGTTGGAAGTATTGGTACTTCAAGCGCATATAATTCCCACACATTAACTCATGAAATAGGCCACTGGTTGAGTTTGTATCATCCTTGGAATTCCTCAAATCAGGCGGCAGGTGTTGCGTGTGGTGATGATGAGGTTAGTGATACTCCTTTAACTAAAGGATTTAACTTGATTTGCCCAACGAGCTATGTGCCATGCACCAGCGGGGTTAAGGAAAATGTTGAGAACTATATGGACTACTCCTACTGTGGAAAAATGTTCACGCTTGGACAACAAGTTAGAATGGATGCGGCTTTAAACAGTTCTGTTGCAGGCCGTAGTAATTTGTGGTCCCCGGCCAACCTGGCAGCTACAGGAGTTGATGGTTCTGTAACCACAACTTGTGCTCCTAAAGCTGATTTTTATTCGTTCGGAAATTATGGCTGCAGCGGAGTTAATTTCCTTTTTTATGATGTATCCTGGAACGGCCAGGTTGATAACCGTACATGGACGTTTAGCAATGCAACTCCGTCCACTTCGACTCTTCAAAATGAAAGTGTTGTATTTAACACTACTGGTTGGCAAACAGTTAGTCTTACTGTTTCAAATACAAATGGGTCGGATACTAAAACTGTTACAAAGCAGGTATTTATAAGTGATGCGGCTACGAGCCAGCGAACAGGTACAATAGTTGAGGATTTTGAAAATTCATCTGAGTTTGATTCGGATTGGTTTGTTATTAATCAGCCGGTTGATATTAACAACTCTTCAAAATGGCAGTTGACAAACACTGCTTCTCATTCAGGTTCAAAATCAATCATGCTTAATTCATTCTTTCCAAGCGGATACCCTAACTTCCCTTTCAGTAGTGGTTCTGGTGATGTGGATGAATTTATGACTCCTTCGATTGATTTGACAGGAGTTAGTCCCATATACCTTAATTTTTGGTATTCTTATGCAACAAAGGCTTTTAAATCGGCTGATATAACAGAATCGCTCAAAATATATTTCTCTTCTAATTGTGGGAAAAACTGGACATTAGATACAACTCTGAGCGGTGCGTCGTTCCTCACGGGAGGAAGTATCAGCACGTCCTATGTCCCTAATAATGCATCATTATGGAAGTTAAAGAGTGTGCTCATGTCTCCATCACTGGCTAAGGGCAATATTCGTTTTAAATTTCAATATAACAGCAGCCCATATTCGAACAACCTTTACATTGATGATATAAATATCAGTGCGGATCACAAGGTTGGAATTAATGAAAATGCGAATTCTGTTAATTCACTTTCAGTATACCCGAACCCTGCTAATGAATCAGCTACGATCACGTATCACATCGATCAAAAGCAGGATGTTGAGTTAAGTCTTTATGATATTTTGGGGAACAAAGTAAAAACACTGGTGAGTCAAACACAGGATGATGGAGATTACGCGTATAAAATAAATAAGCAAAGTGTAGCTAAAGGAATGTATTTCATCCGTCTGAATATTGACAATAAGAATACAGCGGTACAAAAGTTTATTTTGTTGGATTAGTTGTTTTGAAGTTTAACGGTGAAGGGCATTCTTAGTTATAAGGATGCCCTTTTACTTTACCCTTAAATCCTCCAAATGAGGGACTTCCATTGGAAGTTAGCAAAGTCCCCCATTTGGGGGGTATGGGCAAATGTGCAGCAGAAAAACTTCAATCATAAACAGACTGTGACTACCTTTGGTAAATAAATAGTACTGAAAAAATGGAAAAGATAAGAGTAGCGATAAATGGATTTGGGCGCATTGGTCGAACAACTTTCAGGGCATTGATGAAAAGACCCTCAATTGAAGTTGTCGCTATAAACGACCTGGCAGACAGCAAAACCCTTGCGCACCTGCTTAAGTATGACTCTGTACACGGTATCATTAATGCAGTGATCGGAAGCGATGGGCAGCATATTATTGTTAACGGCAACAAAATAAAAGTGTATGCAGAAAAAGATCCTTCCATTTTGCCCTGGAAAATGCACGATGTTGATGTGGTGATCGAAGCTACCGGCCATAATCTTGATAAGGTAAGTGCATCAAAACATTTGCGTGCGGGCGCGAAAAAAGTAATCATTTCTGCACCTTCAACCGATGGTGATGTAAAAACCATCGTACTTGGAGTAAATGATAACCTGATAGAAAAGAGTGATGTGTTGTTGTCAAACGCATCATGTACTACCAATTGTGCAGCACCTATGATAAAAATACTGGATGATCAGTGGACAATAGAAGATTGTTACGTTACAACTATCCATTCTTATACCGGTGATCAGCGTTTGCATGATGCACCGCACAAAGACTTACGCAGGGCACGTGCGGCGGAAGTTTCCATTATTCCAACTTCTACAGGTGCCGCTAAGGCAGTTACAAAAATATTCCCGCATCTTGAAGGGAAGGTTGGTGGCTGTGGTATTCGTGTGCCCGTGCCAAATGGTTCTATAACCGACATTACTTGTGTATTGGCAAAGCCGACAAGTGTTAAAGAAATAAATGCAGCGTTTAAAAAAGCCTCAGAAGTTAGCCTTAGAGGAATACTTGCCTATTGCGAAGAGCCTATTGTTTCTATAGATATTGTTGGTAACCCTCATTCCTGTATATACGATTCAGAATTCACTTCAGTTGTAGGAAATATGGTGAAAGTAATGGGTTGGTACGATAATGAAGCGGGTTATTCCAACCGACTGGCTGATCTCATTCAGCGTATTTTTTAGCGGAACACTTGTAAGCGGTGTGAGTCCAGTTTAATAAAAATGAACAGGAGAATCGTGAACGACCATAACGAGGATCCGCCGTAACTAAAGAAGGGAAGCGGTATTCCTATTACGGGAGCAAGTCCAATTGTCATACCCACGTTTATCATCAGGTGAAAAAAGAAGATTGAGGCGACTCCATATCCGTAAATACGGCTGAATGGTGAGCGTTGTCGCTCTGCCATGAAAATAATACGAATGATCAGGGTAATGAATAACCCAATAATGGCTGTTGACCCAAGGAATCCCCATTCTTCCCCGACCGTGCAAAATATAAAGTCTGTATCTTGTTCCGGTACAAAATCAAATTTGGTTTGTGTCCCTTCGAGGTAGCCTTTTCCCCAAAAGCCGCCTGAGCCAATTGCAATTTTAGCCTGGTTTACATTGTAGCCCGTTTTATTTTTGTCCATTTCTTTTCCAAGAAAAACATTAATACGAGTTTTTTGATATCCCTCCAGTTTGCGGAAAGCGAAATCCGTACCCAGCACGATGCCACTGGTAATGATAAGACTTGCAACAATTACCAGGATATTATTTCTTTTTTTCTTCACTAACAGGAATGCGATAATGGCGAGAACTGCTAATGCCGCAATAACATAATACTTATTGAAAAGCAATGAAACAATAAAGAGGATGATTGCTGAAACACCAAGCAATAAAAAATTTCCGGATAAGCCTTCCCGGTACAAAACAAAAATGTAGGCAGCATAAACAAGTGCAACACCTGTTTCATGTTGCAGTATTATTATCAGCATAGGTAAAATGATGATAATCGAAGAGTATATTTTGGTCGACAGATCGGTCATTTTAATATTCATCCGGCTGAGAAATTTTGCCAGCGCGAGATTGGCTGCAAATTTGGCAAACTCGGCGGGTTGAACACCTGTATTACCAAAGTATATCCATGATTTACTTCCTTTTACCTCTTTTCCTACGACCAATACCAGCAAGAGAGAGAGGATAGAGATGGCGTAAACAGGAAATGAAAAGGCAGTGTAAAATTCCGAATCGATAATGAGGATGAGGATAGCAATAACAAAAGCGGTCCCGATCCAAAGCATTTGCTTTCCATACTTTTGACTGATGTCAAAAATGTTTGCATGATCCTCGTTATAAACAGCGGCATAAATATTTCCCCAACCCATTAAAATGAGCGCAAGGTAGATTCCGACCGTTATCCAGTCAACGTTTGCAAAAAGTCTGCTTGTACTTCTGGTTGGCATATTTACTTATTCGTAATTATATACGATTAATTTTTCTTTTTATTTGTTTGCATCACATTTTCTATCAGGTTTCCCTCAAACATTCTCTTTTCCATGTCGGGGCGTGTGATATAACCCCTGATATATTTTTCGATCATCAGACTCGCAATTGGAGCCGCCCATGCCGCCCCAAAGCCCGCGTTCTCAACCAATACTGCCACAGCGATCTTTGGATTGTCTCTTGGTGCGAAGGCCACAAATACGGAGTGGTCTTTTCCATGCGGATTTTGTGCGGTACCTGTTTTTCCACACATGGTAATATCCTTAATTTTAACAGAAGCCGCTGTACCGCTTTCAACTGTGAATGCCATTCCCCTCACTACGTTATTGAAATAGGCCGTGTCAGTGACTAATGGAAACTGTTTTTGTTTGAAGCGTTGAAATTTAGGATGGTTAGGATTATTATTGATCGCCTTAATAATATGCGGTATATAATAGAATCCGCGGTTAGCGATTGTCGCCACAACATTTGCATTCTGAAGAGGTGTTATCAATAATTCCGCCTGACCTATTCCCAGCGAAATAACGGTTGATGATTTCCATGAGCCTTTTCCGAAAACTTTATCGTAATACTTTACAGTGGGTACCAGTCCACGTAACTCATTAGGCAAGTCAGTATTCAGTTTTCGGCCAACGCCAAAGCTGAGCGCATAATTGCGCCAGGCTTCAAAGCCCTCGGTAGTTGAATGGTATTTGTCGTTATCAACAATACTTTTAAATACGTAAGAATAATATGAATTACAAGAATGAGAAATAGATTCGTACAAGGCCAGCGGAGAACTATGCGGGTGACACTTTGGTTTACCTCCAAGTGGGGGGTAACCTCTTGCACATGGATAACGTGTTTCGGGGTTGAGCACTCCTTCCTGTTGGGCGATAAGTGCGTCAATCAGTTTAAATGTTGAGCCGGGAGGATAGGAGGCCATTAATGCCCGGTTGTACAGTGGAACAGCAATTGTGTCAAGCGCGAGTTTAGCATAATTTTTCGAACGTGCCCGGCCAACCAGCAGGTTTGGATCATAAGTAGGACTGGTAACAAGTGCCAGTATTTCACCCGTGGAAGGTTCAATTGCAACAGCACTGCCGAATTTAGTCTGCATAAGCAATTCGCCGTATCGCTGCAACTCGCGGTCAAGTGTACACGTGAGCCCTTTGCCGGGTAAGGAAAGGGTATCATAAATGCCATTCATGAAACTGCCCTTCTCACGGTTATGTACATCCACCATCATTATTTTAACACCTTTTTTACCCCGAAGCTCTTCTTCGTATGATTTTTCAATACCGCTGATACCTATGTAGTCTCCATCTTTGTAGTAAGGGTTTGCATCAGTGATGGCTTTATCT
>JAEUTS010000385.1 GCA_016787005.1 Bacteroidia bacterium | reverse complement strand
AACAAGATTTGTTCCTAACTCCGGTCAGTGGAGAAATGAGATCATTCCATTGAACAGTTACGCTTCGTTTTCAAATGTTCGGATCAAATTCCGGAATACAACGGGTTACCAGAATATGTTGTATATTGATGATATAAATATAAGTAATTCAATAACCACGGGAGTTACCAATGAAAATGAACTGTTTTCCGCAGATGTGTTTCCCAATCCTGGGAATGGAAAATTTAGTTTGTCACTTGAAAACATAAAATCAGGAACATTTGAAATTGAGATACGGAACCTTGCCGGTCAACTAATATATAAGAGTGTTATTGAGACAGCTTCTTCGGAAAAAAATATAGAAGAAATTGATCTTGGCGGACAGGAAAACGGTTTGTATGTGATGAAAATTTCAACAAGGAATAATGTTCTTATTAAGAAAGTTATAATTGCACATTGATTATGGAAAAAAAACAGAAGAGATATGAAAAATACTAATACTTTCATCACAGTTCTGCTATTTCTCACTAAGCTTTGCTTGTTTCCAACTATTATAACAGCCGCCAATCCGCCTCAACCCGGAACATTGAACCTGGAATCGGGAACCTCTTTAAAAGGTTCCGGAATGATGTTCACCCAAAACAAAGGGCAGATTGTTGACATGGCGCAACACTTACGTCCTGATATACTATTTAAAGGCGACGGAGGCGGAGCAGACATATATTTGCGCAAAACCGGTGTAAGTTATGTTTTAAGCAATATGACTGAAGTAATGCACAAAATAGAAGAGCAGGTGGAAGATATGATTAAAGCAGGTGAGATAACGCATGAACAGAAGCAAGAAAAGAAAAGTGAATTGGAACAAAAAGCGCTTTTAAAAATTCATCGTATTGATGTTGATTTCACCGAAGGGAATACTGAGTCTGAAATAATTACCGGGAATCAGGTTGAAGGTTATCATAATTACTACTATGCACACTGTTCTCAGGGAATAACACATGTAAATTCATATAATGAAGTAATACAAAAGAATATTTATCCGGGTATTGATGTAAAATATTTTGGTGGAAAGGAAAAGGGATTAAAATATGATATAATAGTAAATCCGGGGGCTGACCCATCTCAAATCAGGTTGAAATATTCCGGCGCGAAAGAAATTGTATTGGAAAATGAAAAACTAAATATAGAAACCTTTGTAGGTCGGCTTGGTGAATATATTCCAAAGGTATATCAGGATTTAAATGGAAAAATTGTTGAAGTAAAGGCTGAATATATATTAACCTCTATCTCCAAAGGTGAGAAAGAGGAGAGTGAGAGTTTGGTTACATTCAAACTTGGAAATTATAATCCTGAATATTCGTTGATCATTGATCCCTGGGCTACTTATTATGGTGGAACATGGAATGAATGGGGGCTTGCTATAACAACGGACCCTTTTGGTAATGTTTTATTTACGGGAGCAAGCGGGTCATCAGATTTTCCGTTGACTGCGGGTGCCTTTCAAACTATCCTTTCAAATTTTAATGTATTTGCCGTTAAGATGGATAGTAATGGGAATCGTTTGTGGGCAACTTTTATTGGTGGAAACAACCAACAACAAGGTACCGGTATCGCAGCAGACGCTGTTGGTAATGTTTATGTCACAGGGTATACTTATTCTCTGGATTTCCCAACAGGCGCATCAGCAGGAAATTTTGTTCACCAGAATGTATATGGAGGTGGAACCGCGGATGTCTTTCTTTCAAAATTTGATCCTGCTGGAACAAGGTTGTGGATTACTTATTATGGAGGTTCCAATACAGATTATAATCCAGACGTCGCAACTGATGGAAACAATGTTTATTTGTATGGTAATACACCTTCATCCAATGCCATCGCCACACCAGGAGTGTTCCAAGCAAATCTAAATGCCGCATCAACTGATGTCTTTTTGGTGAAGTTTGCAGCTAACGGAATCCGTATTTGGGGTACTTATGTTGGGGGGGCAGGGACTGAAACTCCTGGCGGAATCACCTGTGATCAATCAGGCAACATTTATATATCCGGTGGTACCAGTTCAGTTAACTTTCCGGTTGGTGCTCTAGCGCCTAATGTGGTCTTTCAAAGTGCTGCTGCGGGCGGCTTCCTTTTTAAATTCGATCCTTCAGGAACCAGATTATGGGCTACTTATTTTGGCGGAATGGCTGCATCCAATGATGTTGCTGTTGATAATTCGGGTAATGTAATTATGACAGCAAGTAATGGACTAATGAAGTTTAATAGTATTGGTAACCAGAAATGGGTTGTGGTTAACCCAATTCCGGGATTAAGCGCGTATGTGCGTTCTCTTGCCATTGATAATACGGATAACATATATATATATGGTGAATGGGAAGACAGGAACCCTGGAATAGTGATGAGCCCGTGTGCTTACCAACCCAATTTTGGCGATGCCGGAACACCCGGTGGTGACGGTCCCGAAGATGAGTTTATTGCAAAGTATGATCCAAATGGTGTTCAACATTGCCTTACTTATGTTGGAGGCAAAAATGAAGATGATCTTGATTATGGAGGCAGTGTAATCACCATTAAAGGTAATTTTATTTATATAACCGGGATGACATTTGGAACTGGATACCCTGTGACAGCAGGCGCCTTCCAAACAGTATTTGGGGGCGGTTCCCTTGATGTATTTGTCAACAAACTCTGCATTAATATTTGTGAAGCCAAAGTGCTTGCACTTAACCTTTCGGCTAATGCCACAAATATTTGTGTTAACAAACCGGTCACATTCACGCCTTCATTAAATGTTGCCTGTGATACCAGCGGAATGCGATTCAGGTGGACTTTTGCCGGTGGTAATCCTTCGTCATCAACTTCACCAATACCTGTCATAACATTTCCTTCACCAGGTTCCTATTCAGTAAAATTAGTTTTAACCTCGGCCTGTAAAAACGATAGTGTTACAAAGCCATCTTTTATTACTGTGAGTAGTTGCAGTTGTACACTTTCTGCGGCGACAACAGTTGTATCAAATGTTACTTGCAGTAGTTCCGGAAGTGCTAATGTGACAATAAGTAATGCTTCCGGTGGTTCTTATACCTATAATTGGAGTAATGGCAGCAGTAGTATTACTTCGTCAAACGTAAATACTATAAATGGATTATCTGAAGGCACATATTCAGTAACAGTAACTGATGGCTCTTGTATTGCAATTACGTTGGTTTCTTTGACACAATCCTTAATTGTTAATTCAATCTCCCATTCGGATCTATTATGTGCCGGGGATAATAATGGTAGCGCTACTATTTCCGTTAGTGGGGGAGTGGGTAACTATTCTTATAGTTGGAGTAATGCCATAAGTACAATAAGTTCCTCTAACTCTCATTCGATTGCTAACCTCAAAGCGGGCACCTATACCGTTACAGTTCAAAACGGAACTTGCGTTTCTACTTCAAGTGTAACTATTGCAGAACCCGATCCTATTCTTGTAGCTTTTTCTAACCTTGTATCCTGTTCTTCTACGATTGGAACTTCCACTGCAACCCCTGTAAACGGAAGCCCTCCATATACTTATTTATGGAGCAATGGCCAAACATCACAAACGGCTTCTGGATTAATTGGAGGTAATACCTATACTATTACTGTAAAGGACAAAGATAATTGTTCGGTTATTCAAACTGATTATGTTATTATTCCAACTCGAATTAGCTTAGGGGGATCAGGAACAACCAATGTAAGTTGTACCACAAGTGGATACGCATACATTAATTTTACCGGAGTTCCCCCTATGACATACGTTTGGAGTACAGGTAAAAGTGGTGTAGTTAATATTCAAAGCGGTTTTACAAACCTCACACCACCGGCAGGGAATTATACAATAACCATTACTGACGGTTATGGTTGTAGCGCGACAAAAGCATTTACAATAACCGGTACAAGTCCTGTATCTGCAGCATTTTTAACCCCTCCTACATTATGCATGGGCGTAAACGCTTGTTTTACAAATACAGGTTCCACAGGTACTTATACCTGGACGATCGCGGCTCCGGTTAGTGTAAGTGGTACTACAACCAATTTTTGTTATACTTTTTTGACCGCAGGTACTTATAGTGTAAATCATACTGTTGCGAATGCCGGATGTACAAATACAATTGAAAAACAGGTTGTAGTTTTAAATTGTTCCGGCCCCACAATAACAGCTACAGGCAGTTCGGTTTGCCCGGGAAGTTGCGCTGCTATCACAACTGTTCCAGCTGGTGGGACAGCACCTTATACTTTTTCATGGAGTAATGGAGCAACGGCACAAAATATTAATCCTTGCCCGGTTGCAACTACAACTTATACAGTTACGATAAAAGATACGGGAGGCAATACATCCACATCAAGTGCCGTGGTGACGATAAATCCGACGGTTAATGCAACAACAATCCCGTCTAATATAAATTGCAGTGGAGGTACCGGCTCGATCACAGCTGCGGGGGCGGGAGGAAGCGCACCATACGTTTATAACTGGTCCGCCTCAGGCGGATCGGGTTCAACGGTTACAGGTTTGACAGCAGGTAATTATACAGTTACCGTTACTGATTCCAAAGGTTGTACAGGGACTTCTACAGCCTCAATAATATCACCTCTACCTTTAGCCGGCCAATTTACCAAAGGCACAGCAAATTGTGTCGGATGCAGCTGTAAAGAATGGCTAATGCTTACCGCCACAGGAGGGACAAATCCTTACAGTTATTCCTGGCCAGGCGGATATACAAACCGATACAAGAACCAACTTTGCCCTGGGACTTATTTAATAAATATTACCGACAAAAATGGTTGCAGTGTAAATGTAAGCCTTAGTACACCTTGACGAGTTTTATTTTCGCGGTTTATAGTGTAAATTTTTGATGCAATATCTTAAATAATTTAAATCTGTTTTTTATGAAACCGGTCATGAATTAATTTTACAAATGACACTTTGGCTATTTTACTCTCAAGCCAACCTTCAAAATCAATGAATATTATATTCATTTGATACGGGAATTGTAAATTTTTGTTTGACTCTTTCAAAGTAATAATATTATTTCTGAATTCAATCATAATCTTCTTCCAACTCTCTTTATCACCGAATTGTCTTATCTTATTGAAAAAAGTAATTATTATTTTTTGATAGTCAAGAATTGAATAATGATTTTCGAAGTATCGCTCTGCCTTTTTTATGTCCGAGTCCAAACGGTCTGTTTCATCTGTTTCAAAATCCAGGAATAGCTGAAGAACAAGAGCTCCGCTGTAAATATCTTTATTTTGTTTATAGGTGTTCGTGTCATTTAAAATAAGGTTAACAGATGATTGACATTCATGAAATCGCTCACTCATGAAATAGTAAAGACTGATCAGGTCAAAGTTGAAAAAAGTTATTCTTGGCGGCAATTTATTCTCCACTGTTTTGAATTCAGATATCCAATTGCTAAAGTCAATGGATTTAATACCTGCACGTGTTATTTTAGTGGCTGCAATCATGAAATAATTATAGTATTTGAATTGTATATAGAAGGCGTGGATATTTTTGTTGATTGACATCCTGTTTTCATATTGAATAAAAATTGTCAATAACTTGTCCAAACTCGGAATATCATTTATGATTAAAGCGCCGTTGATTGAATTTGTTGTTACAACAACGAAATCGCGAAGCAGATTTTTTTGTTGATCCAATGAAAATGAACTTTTAAAACTCTCCTCAATTCTGTCCACTGTAGCCTCAAAGGGTTTTTTAATATAAAGAAAACTTTTTTCGTAATCGACCTCGATGTTTTTATAATAAGAGCACAGAAACTGGAAGTAGCTTAATTTTTGAGCGTATGTGGTTAGTTTACTTTCCTCTTTTAATATGTCTTTTATATCAATAAATTTTAAAAAGTCTCTATTCATATTTTTTCCAATTGAAATGGAATATTCGAGGAGCCGGAACAGGAACCAGTATTTTTTATTCAGGTAAAACTGCCCCAATTCATTGTAGTACTTTAAATATTGGTCATGGAATTGCAGCTCCTTCTTTTCATCTTCAATTATGATGCAGATCTTATGAGTAATTAGCGGTTGGAATGCTATCCAATCATATTTTTCACAGATATCATTGGCAAGCTCCAGCCTTTTTTTTGCCAGTTCCGGTAATCCTTTCGATTTGAGAATTTCAGCTAGGGTGATAAGCCTGAGTACGTGTTCCTGACTTTCTTTCTCAGGTATACTATTCAACAGATTGGTTGTAATCCTTTCAGCCAAGTAATTTTTGAGACGGGAATACCATTTGAAATTCCCCATCTTCTTTTGAGCGGTTTCATCATCAAAAGCCTTTTGTTTATCAATTATGTCATATAAACGGAGTGTTTTTTTATCTTGCTTGTTTGACTGAAGTTCTTGCCTGAAGTTCTTCTTGTCTTGCTTATTCAGGGCCTTAATAAGGTCAAATAGTTCTGATGATGTTTTCATTTCATTATATATTTGTTATTGAGGTAAGCCTGAACTATACTTGAGATTTGTGTTATATCGATTTTTTATTGGTGCTTAAAAGGTGGATTTGTTTTTGCTTTCTCTTTTTTTATCTCTATAAATGATCTATTCGTGATTTTACTTTCCAGCCAACAATCAAAATCAATAAATATTATTTGCTGGTGGTATGGAGTATCCGAATTGTCGCTTGATTTTTTTACAAGTTTGATTTTATTTTGGAATTCAATCATTAGGTGACTCTGCTTTTTTCTGCCAGTAACTATTCTAATCTTATCGAAAAACTCTAGTATGTATTTTTGGTATTTTGGAAGGGGAAAGTAATTTTCGAAATATCTTTCGGCTTTTTTAGTATTTGATTCCAGGATATCGAAATCATCCGTTTCGAAATTTAAGAAAAGTTGATAAATCAAAGCGCTTGAATATGTATCCGGAAATTGCTTATAAACATTTTTGTCATTCAGAATGCAACTTATTGCACTTTGACATTCATTAAAACTTCCATTTATTAAATAATAAAGGGCTATTGAATCATAACAAAAAAATGCTATTCTGCGAGGAAACTTTTTTTCGAGGGAATAAAATTGTTTAACCCAGGTAGTGAAATCAGGAGATGTAATTCCGGTTCGTGTTATTTTGGCACCGGCAATTAAGAAATAGTTGGAATATTTCCGATGTGTATAAAATGTATTCAAGTCAGTATCAATAGCCATTTTGTTTTCAAATTGTAAAAATAGCGTGAATTGACTATCAAGATTTTGGATTTGTTCCAAATATATGAGACTCATAATTGAATTACTTGACACTACCACAAAACTCCGAAGTAAGTTTTTTCTAGAGTCTGCTGAACATGAAGTTTTATAACTAAAATCAATTTGTGAGACGGTATTATTATAAGCTTTCTGAACATATATATTTGCCTTTTCATAATCCCCCACTATGGTTTTATAGTAAGAAATCAAAAATGCATAATAATGTCTTTTTTCACTATAGGTTGTTAGTTTGTCTTCGTCTTTTAATATCTCTTCTATATCAAGATGTTTTGAAATATTTTTATTTTTACTATCTGAATTGTTTGAATATTCCGTTAACCGAAATAGGAACCAGTATTTTTTTTTAAATGGAATTGATTTGATTCCTGGAAATATTTTAAATACTGTTTTTGAAACTGCCTCTCATTATTTCTCTCCTCTATTATTCCACATATTTTGTTTGTTATCAGAGGCTTAAAATCATCCCATTCATATTTAGTGCAAATGTCATTTGCTTGTTCTAATTTTTTTTTGGAAAGATCCACTAATCCTTTTGATTTTAGTATTTCTGCCAATTCGATTAACCGAAGAACATATGATTGACTTTCCTTTTCGGGAGCACTATTTATAAGATTATTCGAGATCCGTTCGGATAAATAATTTTTCAGCCGTGAATACCATTTGTAATTTCCCAACTTATTTTTAGCAGCTTCATCATCAAATACCTTTTGCTTATCAATTATGTCATATAAACGGAGTGTTTTTTTATCTTGCTTGTTTGACTGAAGTTCTTTCCTGAATTTCTTCTTGTCTTGCTTATTTAGGGCTTTAATAAGGTCAAATAGTTCTGATGATGTTTTCATTTGTTTTTTTGGTAATTGAGACAAGCCGTAACTATATTTAAAATTGGTATTCTATCGGTAAATCAAAGAAGCTTTCAGTTTTGATTTGTTTTGGTCTGTTCTCTTTTTAATTCTATAAATGATTTATTTTCTATTTTGCTCTTCAGCCAGGACTCAAAATCGAGAGATAGCAAATTACCATTATAGGGAAACTTATGGTTAGGCTTCGATCTTTGTAAAATGTCGATTTTGTTTCGGAATTCTATCATTA